>JBGQEU010000223.1:0-3478 GCA_041496525.1 Dehalococcoidia bacterium | reverse complement strand
CGAAGCTGGAGGGAAGGACTATGGTCGCCGCCACCTACCTCGACCTCAACAAGCAGCTGAGCCCGGACGAGACCGCGCTCAAGGAACAGGTGCATCGCTTCGCCACCGATGTGATCCGGCCGGCGGTCATGGAGCTAGACCAGCTTCCGCCGGAAGAGGTGATCGCCAAGGGGTCCGTCCTCTGGGACCTTTTCCGCCAGATCTACGGCCTGGGCTATCACACCCGCGCCCTGCCCGAGGAGCTGGGTGGCGTCACGCTGTCCCCCCTCGCGCAGCACATCTACGGCGAGGAGATGGGCTGGGGCTCCTCCGGCCTTGCCGTATCGCTCGGCGTGGCCGCCATGCCCTTCGTCTTCGCCGCCCGCGCCGGTAACCAGGAACTGATCCGGGAGTTCGTCATCCCCTTCTCCCAGGACAAGGAGGCGAAGTTCATCGGCTGCTGGGCTATCACCGAGCCCCATCACGGCTCTGATGCGGTCTTCATGGGCAACGGCCGGGAGGAGGCCCCGCCCGGCGTCGCCTTCGAGCTGCAAGCGCAGCCGGACGGCGACGAGTGGGTCATCAGCGGCCAGAAGTCCTCCTGGGTCTCGAACGGCACCATCGCCACCCACGCCATGCTGCACATCGGCCTGGACCGCAGCCGGTCCAGCGTCACGGCCGGCATCGCCTTCGTGCCCCTGGACCTGCCCGGCGTCACCAAAGGCAAGCCCCTGAACAAGCTGGGACAGCGCGCCCTCAACCAGGGCGAGATATTCTTCGACAACGTGCGCATCCCCCGCAGCTACCTGCTGGTGGCGCCCCAAGGTTACGCCATGATGGGCGACATGATCCTGGCCGGCGCCAACGCCGGCATGAGCGCTACCTTCACCGGCGTCGCCCGCGCCGCCTTCGAGGAAGGGCTCGCCTACGCCCGCCAGCGCGTCCAGGGCGGCAAGCCCATCTGCGAGCACCAGGCTGTGCAACTCAAGTTGATGGACATGTTCATCAAAGTGGAGGCGGCCCGCTCCCTCTCCCGCGCCGCCATGGTCTACAATGTCACCACGCTGCCGCCGGCGCCCCAGTACTCCGTCGCCGCCAAGGTCTTCAGCACTACTGCCGCGTTCCAGGTGTCCAGCGACGCCCTGCAGCTGCACGGCGGCTACGGCCTGGCCAAGGGTATGCTCATCGAGAAGCTCTTCCGCGACGCCCGCACCTCCATGATCGAGGACGGCACCAACGAGGTGCTGTCTCTGGCCGGCGCCCGCCGCGTCATCGATTCCTACTAGGAAGGAGCAACCCATCATGCAGTTCAAGGAAGTCCTGGGCCGCAGACGCGCCATCCGCTTCTACCTGCCGCACCGGCCGGTGGAACGGGAGAAGGTGCAGAAGATGCTGGAAGCGGCCCGCCGCGCCTCTTGCGTGGGGAACGTCAACTCCGCCCGCGGCATCGTTATCTGGAAGGACCAGGCGTCACCGGAACTGATCAAGGCCATCACGCCGCCGCTGGGCTACCAGCAGATGCAGACCGCGCCCTGCTTCATCCTCTGGTACCACGACACCTCCGCCTACGAGATCAACAAGTGGCTTGGCGACATGAACAACCTGGCGGACACACGCCGGATCGGCACCGACGCCGAGGAGACGAAGGCTGAAATCGACCGCATGCTGCGCCCCATGTTCGGGGCCATGTGGCAGCAGATCGCCGTCTCGCCCCTGGCCTTCATGGACCTCGGCCTCGCCGTCTGCCAGGCGATGCTCACCGCCTACGACGAAGGGCTGGGCGTCTGCCCCATGAGCAGCCCCCGCCTGGAGCAGGTGGGGAAGCTGCTCCGCCTCCCGGAGACGGCCATCCCCGTCTGCCTGATGTCCGTGGGCTACCCCGCGGAGTCCTGGGAAGCCGGCGGCCAGACTGTGAAGGCCCCCTTCGACAGCCTCTTCCACGAGATGGAGTACGGCCGCAAATTCGCTCAGGACCCGGCCGTCATCGAGGAGTTGAAGCTGGCCGGCATGATCCATCCAGCCGCCCCGCTGCCCTGGCGCGACGCCGAGCTCAAGTACCTGGAAAACGCCCTGGGCCTGGAGCGCCGCATCATCACCTTCCCGGCGCCCGGAGCGGCGCCGGCCACGCCCCCCGGCAACCCGTGAGCCAATGGCCATGCAGGTGATCGCCTCCGGCCATGGCGAATTCCGGGCGCCTGATCCGGATGCCTTCCGCGAGTACGTCCGCACGCACAAAGAGCGTCGGCTGGTCGACAAGGTCATCAGCGAGCGCGATGCCGTCTCCCGCTTCGTCAGCGACGGCGACTACCTGGTCTACGACCAGAACATCGGCGTTCGCGGCCCGGCCTCCCTCTACCGCGAGATCATCCGCCAGCGCAAGCGCGACCTGTGGATAGCAACCAAGTTCACCTGGACGGACGCCAGCTTGCTCGTGGCGGGCGGCTGCGTCAGCCGCATCGATGTGGGCTGGATGGAATCGGGGCCCGTAATCAACAGGGCCATCAAGGAGGGCCGGATCAAGCTCATCGAGTGGAGCAACGGGGCGCTGGCCTACCGTCTGCTGGCCGGATCGCTCGGAGTGCCGTATCTGCCGATGCGCTACCTGGGTGGCACCGACACCTTCGAGCAGTCCGCCGCCAAGCTGACGCAGGACCCGTACACCGGCAAGCCAATCTGCCTGGTGCCAGCGCTCTACCCGGACGTCGCGCTCATCCACGTCCACCAGTGCGATGTCTACGGTAATGCCAGGGTGTTCGGCGCCGGCGTGGCCCCGCTTGAGATGGCAATGTGCTCGAAAAAGGTGATCGTCTCTACGGAGGAGATCATCGATACCGAGGCGATCCGCCGCCAGCCCCAGCGCACGACGATCCCCTACTACTTCGTCGACGCCGTCGTCCACGCGCCCTTCGGCTCGTACCCCGGGAGCACTCCCGGCCTCTACGGCGCGCACCTGGAGCACTGGCTGGAGTTCGCCGCCGCGCAGATGCAGAATAAGACGGACGACTACCTGGAGAAGTGGGTGCACAGCGTCGCCTCCCACGAGGAGATGCTGGAGCAGCGGGTGGGAGCGGACAGGCTGGAGCAGATGCGACAGGGCGAGACCGTCCAGGAGGGCTACTATGACTGAGCCGGCCGTGAGCAAAGCTGAAGGGACCACCAGCTTCACGGACATCGAGGCGACGATCTGCCACATCGCCCATATCATCGAGGAAGATAAGCTGTACTTCGTGCAGATGGCGGGCCCGCCGCTGATGGCCCTCCTGCTGGCCAAGCGCATGCGCACGCCGGGCGTCGGCTACGTTGTCGAGGAAGGGGCTGTCGCCCCCAGACCCAACTTCCCCCTCCCGCGCATGATGCTGGGGGCCAGCCGCTCCCATTACCGCGCGGTGGCCTGGACCAGCATGAACATGGTGGACGCGCACGCCGCTCTCGGCTTCATGGACTACGGACTGCTGGCCGCCCTCCAGATCGACAGGTTCGGCAACTTCAACTCCACCTT
>JBGQEU010000222.1:0-3478 GCA_041496525.1 Dehalococcoidia bacterium | reverse complement strand
CCGCGGCCGATCTACCGCGCCGTGGACGACAGCACGCAGACGATCTTCTCGGCGGCGGCGCAGACGGCGGCGGTCAAAGAGCCGTAGGGCCGGGGCGGCCAGCAGGCCCCGTTCGCCACAGATTGACACAGCCGGCCGCGCCTGGCGCGCGCCTTTCGCCGCCAGCGGCCAATAGTTAACCCCTCCTCCACCGGCGGCGCGTAATCGCCTGCGCACCTGCGCGTCCGGTAACACATCGCACCACAACTGCGTCCCTTTGTCGTGCTCCCGATTCGTTCGACGTCCCGCCGGCCGCGCCCGGGTAGCGCCGTCCGCCTTAGGCGGAGCCTGGCGCTGGCGTTCGCGGTGGCGCTGGGCGTGCTGGCGCTGACGCAGGCGGGCAGCAGCATCACGGACGCCGCCTCGCCGCCGCAGGACCTATCGCCGCCGCTGCTCCTGCCGTGGCAGGACGGCCAGGAGTGGCGCACGGGCATCTCCGGCTTCCACACCGTCAACGACGCCCTGGACTTCTTCCCGCCCGACATCCCATTCGGCGGCGAGCTGATGTGCGAGGGCGATCCCGGGTGGGTCCCGGCCGAATCGGCGCTCTGGGTCGTGGCGGCGGGGGCGGGCACGGTCGTCCAGGCCAGCGACAACCTGGTGCTCATCGACCACGGCAACGGCTGGGTGACCGGCTACTACCACATCCACAGCTTCCAGGTGCAGCCCGGTGACATGGTGCCGCCCCACTGGGCCCTCGGGCATCCATCCACGTACGGCTACTGCGCGACGGGCCCGCATGTGCACTTCTACGCACTGGGCCCGAACGGCAAGACGCTGCGCGACCTGAATATCTCCGGCCGGGCCGCCGCGGACATTGGCATCAACGAGGTGATTAGCGCCACCGGCAACTTCCCGCCGGAGGCGCAGCCCACCGCCACGGCGACGCCGACGCCAGCTCCCTCGCCGTCCGCCTCAGGCGGATCCGACACCCCCGCCCCCACCCCGGCCCCGCCGGCCGAAACGCCTTCGCCAACGCCGCCGGACGCTCAACCGACGCGGACGCCGCTGCCGCCCCCGGTTCTGAGGGGAGATGTGAACTGCGACGGCGCCGTCGATACCGTGGACGGGCTGCTGGTGCTGCGGAGCGTGGCAGGCCTGGCGGCTGCCGCCGGCTGTCTGCAAATCGCCGGTGACGTGGATTGTAACGGGGTGCTGGACGCTGTCGACGCCCTGGAGATCATGCGCCACGTGGCGCAGATGTCGCCGGGACTGACGGGCCGGTGTCCGGCGGCGGCGCCGTAAGCGCGCTGGACCGGTTGGCGTTGTGGGGCGAGGCCAAGCCGCGCCCCTACAGGATGGGCAGGTAGCGCTTCAGTTCGTAGTCGGTCACCTGGCGGCGGAAATTGCTCCACTCGATCTTCTTGTTGAGGAGCAGGCTCTCGAAGAGGTGGTCGCCCAGGCAGCGGCGGAGGAGATCGCTGCCCTCGGCGTACTCGATCGCCTCCCAGAGGCTGCCGGGCAGGTGATCGATACCGCGCTCCTTGCGCTCCTGCTCCGTCATCTCGAAGACGTTCTCCTCCACCGGCTCCGGGCAGGTGTACCCCTTCTCCACGCCTTCCAGGCCGGCGGCGAGCATCGTGGCGAACACCAGGTACGGGTTGCAGGCCGGGTCCGCGCCGCGGTACTCGATGCGGGTGGCGTTCTCCTTCCCGCGCTTGTATTCCGGCACGCGGATGAGGTCGGAGCGGTTGCGGCGGGCCCAGGAGAGGTAGACGGGGGCCTCGAAGCCGGGCACCAGGCGCTTGTAGGAGTTCACCCACTGGCTGGCGACGAGCGTGATCTCCTTGGCGTGATGCAGGAGCCCGGCGATGTAGCTGCGGGCCATGGCGGAGAGATGGTACGGGTCGGAGGCGTCGAAGAAGGCGTTGCGCTCCCCCTTGAAGAGCGACTGGTGGACGTGCATCCCGGAGCCGTTCTGATCCGCCAGCGGCTTGGGCATGAAGGTGGCGTAGACGTTGTACTTCGTGGCGATCTCCTTGACGACCAGGCGGTAGGTCATCGTGTTGTCCGCCATGGTGAGGGCGTCCGTGTAACGGAGGTCGATCTCGTGCTGGGAGGGAGCGACCTCGTGATGGGAGGCCTCTACCGGGATGCCCAGCTCCTCCAGCGTGAGGACCGTGTCCCGGCGCAGGTCGGTGGCGGCGTCGAGAGGAGTGAGGTCGAAGTAGCCGCCGGTGTCCAGGACCTGTGTGCCCTCGGAGTCGGCGAAGTAGAAGTACTCGAGTTCAGGCCCCACGTAGAACGTGTACTGGAGATCATGGGCGCGCTTCAGGTTGCGCCGCAGGACGAAGCGGGGATCGCCCTCGAACGGGGTGCCGTCGGGGTGCAGGATGTCGCAGAACATGCGGGCGACGCGGTGCTCGGCGGGACGCCAGGGGAGGATGGCGAAAGTCGTGGGGTCCGGCATCGCCATCATGTCGGACTCATCGATACGGGCGAACCCCTCGATGGAGGAGCCGTCGAAGCCGATGCCTTCCTCCAGCGCCTCCGCCAGCTCCCCGACCGTTATGGCGACGCTTTTCAGTGTGCCCACGATGTCCGTGAACCAGAGACGGATGAACTTGACATCGTGTTCTCTCGCCGTCTGCAGAACGAAGTCTGCGCTTTCGCGGCGGTCGTTCATTTTAAGCGAGACCTCCTTCGTGGCCCCAGGCGATTAGAGCAGCAATGACATGGAACGGCAACCACCGGACAGCGGTTGCCGTTCCGAATCCATGTCGCGATCGGTGTGCGGGCTAGACGTCGAAGTAGAGGTGGAACTCCCAGGGGTGCGGCCGCAGCCGGACCGGGTCGATCTCCGCCTCCCGCTTGTACTCCAGCCAGACGTCCAGGACGTCCTGGGTGAAGACGCCGCCCTTGAGCAGGAAGGCGTGATCCTGTTCCAGCGCGCGCAGGGACTCGTCCAACGAACCGGGAACCGTTTTCAGGCGGGCGGCCTCCCGGGGTGAGAGCTCATATGTGTTCTTGTCCAGGGGCGCGCCGGGATCGATCTTGTTCTCGACGCCGTCCAGGCCGGCCATGAGCATGGCGGAGAAGGCCAGGTAGGGGTTGCAGGACGGGTCCGGCGGGCGGAACTCGATGCGCTTGGCCTTGGGCTGGGCGGTATACATGGGTATGCGGGCCGCGGCGGAGCGGTTGCGCGCGGAGTACACCAGGTTCACCGGCGCCTCGTAGCCGGGCACCAGCCGCTTGTACGAGTTGGTGGTGGGGGCGCAGAAGGCCATGAGGGCGCGGCCGTGCTTCAGGAGGCCGCCGATGTACCAGCGGCACATCTGGCTGGTCAGGGCGTAGCCCTTCTTGTCGAAGAACAGGGGCTGGCCGTTCTTCCAGAGTGACTGGTGAACGTGCATGCCGGAGCCGTTGTCGCCGAACAGGGGCTTGGGCATGAATGTGGCGACCTTGTTGTGCTTGCGGGCGATGTTTTTGTCGTTGTTGT
>JBGQEU010000221.1:0-3488 GCA_041496525.1 Dehalococcoidia bacterium | reverse complement strand
CCTTCGATCACATCTCCGTTCTCATCGAACTTCGGCGGCGAAAGGGGCGGCACGTAGTAGACGTTGGGCTGCGTGCCGAACTCCGGGTGCAGGCGCAACGCCACTTTCCATACGTTCACCAGCTTGTGCACAGCGCTGTTCTCGTCATCGAGATAGCCGAAGAAACGCACCCGGCCGGGACACTGGCGAAAGCAGGCTGGGGCCACTCCCTGCTCGAGGCGCGGGTAGCACAGGATACACTTCTGCGTAACCTTGCTGGCCTGGTTGAAGTAGATGCGCTTGTAGGGGCAGGCCTCCATGCAGAAGCGATAGCCGTTGCACCGCTCCTGGTCTATCAGCACAATGCCGTCGTCCACCCGCTTGTAGATCGCCTGCCGGGGGCAGGAGGCCAGGCAGGCCGGGTCCGTGCAGTGCATACAGATCATCTGCAGGTAGAAGAAGTAGGAGTTGGGGTAGTCGCCGCTGGCCTGGTCCTCGTCCCACAGTGGCCCCCACGTGGCGGCGGCGTCCTTCGGCTGCAGGTACTGGTTCAGCCCCTGCCCGCCGTAGAGGACCTCCTCGTAGTTGAACTCCCAGGCCGCGCCGAACTCCTGCAGCTTCGGCAGCCGGCTGGGGTTCGCCTTGCCGTCGCGGAACCCGCCGCCCATCTCCTGCCAGCCGCGCGGCGTGCCCTGGCCCGGCAGGGTGGACACGATGTTCCACCACATGTAGTCCATCCCCTCCTCGTCCGTCCACAGCGTCTTGCAGGCGATGGTACAGGTCTGGCAGCCCAGGCATTTGTTCATATCGAACACCGCCGCCAGCTGTCGCCTTACCTTCGGAGGGGCCACGCCTTATCCATCCATCTCCAGCGGCTGCCACTCCAGCGTCACCGCCTTCAGGCCGCCGCGCTCCCGGTTCGACCCCTGCCAGACCGCGAAGGCCACCTTGGCGGTCTGGCCGATCTGTCCCGGGCGCAGCGTCACTGACGATCCGTCGGGCGAGCCAGTCGCGCGGGAGATGACGACGCTCCAGCCACCGTCGCCGAAACTCGCGCCGGCCTTCAGCCCCGCGCTCAGGTGCCGCACCGTAGTCCCCGTGCCCTGTGCGGTGATGCTGACCGGCTCCTCGAAATCCGCCCGCCAGTACCAGGCGTTCACCGGCTGGTCCGGCGACCCCATGCTCGTCAGCGGCGCGTCGCCCTTCACCGGGAACAGGACAGCCGCCGCATCGGTGAAATGGTCCGTGTCCTTGATTTCGCTGTCTTCCGTGGGGTCCCCCCAGGTCAGGTGAAAGAAGACGGAAGAGCCGTTGTGCGCGGCCCGCACCGTCGCCTGCTGCGTCATCCCGTACGGCTTGTTCTCCCACGCGGCCTGCACGTAGAGCGACGGCTGGGAGGGCAGCGGCGTGGGCGCCAGCGTGACGGATTCCCCCGGTAACGCGCGCCACTCCGCGGCGTTCGGATCCAGCAATCGAGCGTCATCAGCCGTGAGGCGATTGATCCTCACCATGGCATTCAGTCTGCGTTTGGACCCCTCAGACCGTCTATCGGGCAGGGCCAATCAAAGCAGTGTGGGGGAAAGCCCGACCCCAGACCCAGACATTGCCCGATAGACAGCCTCCCGCCCGCGTCCAGACACTGAGACGCAGGCGGAAACGCGCCCGCGTCGCGCTTCCGGCTGAAGGGAAAGGGGTCCACACGCACCCGCTGCTCAAGGCGTTCTTAGATCCGCCCAGGCACGGCGGGTAAGGCCTTAGAAAGGAACGCGCCATGCCCGACGCCACCTATGACGCCATAATCATCGGAGCCGGCCACAACGGCATGTCGCTCGGCGCCTACCTGGCCAGGAGCGGCTGGGACGTGGCCATCTTCGAGAAGCGGGCGGAAGAGGGCGGGGGCCTCTGCACAGAAGAGCTGACGCGCCCCGGCTTCCTCCACAACGTCCACTGCAACTACCACACGCTGGTCGGCGTCTGCCCCGTCTACGACCACCTGGGTCTGTCGGACCACGGCCTGCGCTACGTCCGGCCGCCCGTGCAGATGGCCTCCGTTTTCAGCGACGGCACCGCCCTTACTGTGCACACGGACCTCGAAAAGACCTGCGCCTCCATCGCCCGCTTCTCGGCGAAAGACGCCGACACGTTCCGCCGCCTGTACGAGGAGACCAAGGGCTATCTGGACATGATCCTCCTCACCCTCATGTACACACCGCCCATCTCCATGAAGGACATCACCAAGGCGCTTGTCTCCTGGGGTATCGAGGAGAAGAGCGAGTTCCTCAGCGTTCACCTGCGGCGCATGAGCATCAACGAGTTCCTGGAGCAGCACTTCGAGAATGAGAAGGTAAAGGCCCACCTCGCCTTCCACGCCGCCGTCGCCGGCTACTCCACCGACCGCAAAGGCCTGGCGGTCTCCTTCCCGCTCCTGGTCGGCAAGATCGATAACTGGCACGTCTGCATCGGCGGCTCCCACGCCCTCGCTCACGCCATCTGGGAATCGTTCGCCCAGGCCGGCGGTCGCGTCTTCCTGAAGCACGGCGTCGACGAGATCGTCGTCGAAGACGGCAAGGCCGTCGGCGTCAAGCTGGAGGACGGCAGCTTCGCCCGCGCCCGCCGCCTGGTGGCCAGCTCCATCAACCTGGAGCAGACCTTCCTCAAGATGGTGGACCGCAGCCTGCTGCCGGCCGGTTTTACCGAGGAGGTGGAGCGCTTCCCGCACATGGACTGGACCTTCTTCAGCGTCCACCTGGCCATGACCCGCCGGCCCGAGTACCGCGCGGCCGAGTTCGATCCCGACGTCAACAATGCCTGGGTCATCAACGTCGGCTACGACAGTCCGGCCGACATTAACAAACACTGGGCGGACGTCCGCGCCGGCCGTCTGGCCGACCCCAGGCCCAACTGCGCCGTCAACTCGCTGTTCGACCCCACCGACGCGCCGGACGGCTACTACACCGGCCTCATCCGGCAGTTCGCGCCCTACAGCCTGGCGGCCGGCGGCCCCGAGGCCTGGGACGAGATGGCGGACGGCTACGCCCGCCGCTGCATCGCCAAATGGCAGGAAGCGGCGCCCAACCTGAAGAACGGCGCCATCCTGGAGTGGGCCACCTACACGCCGCTGGACATCGCCCGGCGTATCCCCAACATGGTCCAGGGCGACTGGATGGGCGGCCTGATCGATCTCGACAACATGCTGGACCAGCGCCCCTTCCCAGCGCTTTCCCAGTACAAGACACCTATCGAGAACCTGTATATGTGCGGCGCCACCCAGCATCCACACGGGTTTGTCACATTCGCCCCCGCCTTCAACGCCCTCCAGGTCATCGCTGACGATTACGGACTGGACCGCTGGTGGAGATAGACGGGTGAGTGCACCATCGCGGATAGACGTGCGGCTCGATGAGGCCGCCGAAAGTGGTCTGGCCGATATGATGGCCCAGCTACTGCGCCAGAACCTGGAGGAGGACGGGCGTAAGCGCCGGCTGGCAGCGCGCCTCCGCGGCCGCCTG
>JBGQEU010000220.1:0-3495 GCA_041496525.1 Dehalococcoidia bacterium | reverse complement strand
CCGATGAGTAGGGGGTCGCTCGGGCGTAGCGTCACGAGTGTATCTTCCCCAAAACAAGGGTGTCAACGAACCTCATTCCGCCCGCGCATTGGCGGCCTGTATACTGGCCACATATGCGCGGGAAGGGCCGTGAGCAGCCTAGCTGACGCCGTTGCCACCGGGGACCGCCGGTCGCGCGGCCGGCAATGGGCGATCATCCTCTTCACCGCCGGCGCCGCGCTCCCCGCCCCCGTCCTCCGCGTCCTGGACGTAACCAACGTCTGGCATCACGACCTGCCGCCGGTAGCGGAGGCAGCCATCTTCGGCCTCGGCATCTTCGCCGCCGCCACACTCCTTACCTGGGCGTCCGAGGTGGCGGAGACCGAGATGTCCGCCGGGCTGGCGCTGGTGGCGCTGGCGCTGATCGCCGTCCTGCCGGAGTACGCCGTGGACCTCTACTTCGCCTGGACGGCGCCGTCTAACCCGGAGCACGCGCACCTGGCCGTCGCCAACATGACCGGGGGCAACCGGCTCCTGGTGGGCCTGGCCTGGCCAGTCGTCTTCCTCATCTTCTACCTGCGAACGAAGCGTCGCGAGATGCCCATCGAGCGCGGCAACTCCATGGGCATCCTGTTTCTGGGCGCGGCCACCATCTACAGCTTCAGCATCCCCATCCGCGGCCACCTCTCGCTGATCGACACAGGGGTCATGTTCACACTCTTCGCCGCTTACCTGTACATCTCCTCGCGCGCCCCGCCGGAGGAGGATCGGGTGTTCGTGGGTCCGGCCGCCGCCATCGCGGCCCTGGGCAAGACGCAGCGGCGGCTGGTCGTGCTGGGGATCTTCGTGTACGCGGCCGGCGTCATCTTCGCGGCAGCGGAGCCGTTCGCGCAGAGCCTGGTCCGCACCGGGGAAGATGCGGGCGTCGACAAGTTCGTGCTCGTCCAGTGGGTCGCCCCACTCGCCTCGGAGTCGCCAGAGTTCATCCTCGCCGGGATGATGGCTATGCGCGGCCGCCACGACGCCGCCATGACGATCCTCATATCGTCGAAGGTCAACCAGTGGACGCTCCTCATCGGCAGCTTGCCGCTGGCCTTCAGCATCTCCGGCGGCACGTTCAGCCCGCTGGACTTCGACGCCCGCCAGTCAGAGGAGGTGTTCCTGACGGCCGCTCAGTCCCTGTTCGCCGTCGCCATCCTGATCAGCCTCACTATGGGCCGCTGGGAGGCCGTCGGCCTCGGCGGCCTCTTCCTGACCCAGTTCTTCTTCACCGATACGACCATTCGCCTCGGGTACGCCGCCGCCTACACCACCCTGGCCCTGCTCATATTGGCACGCGATAGGCCGCGTCTGCCGGCCTTCATCCGCGTCGCTCACAAGGCCGCGCTCGACCCGCACGGCGTTCGCGCCGAGGACCGGCAGGCCGGCCCCCGGGCGCCGCCGGGCCGGCGCTGACATCTGACAGAATCTGTTCCGGAGGGCGATTTCCGCCAGAGGCGGATCAGCCTCTGGCGGAAGCTCAGCTCGCCGCGGCAAGACACACGTCAGGAGCGGGACGTAGAATGAGAGGCGGTTGACAGGGGGGCGATTAGCTCAGTTGGCTAGAGCGTCTCGCTTACACCGAGAAGGTCGAAGGTTCGAGTCCTTCATCGCCCACCAGATGCCCGTTGCGAACTACACCTAGAAGGGGACAGCAGCCTGTGACCACCGAGCCCGTCAACGACTGGACTACCGATTACGACATCTTCGACCCGGACTACATAAAGAACCCGCTCCCGGTCTGGGACGAGTTGCGCCAGGCCTGCCCGGTGGCGCACAGCCAGCGGTGGGGCGGTTCCTGGATGCCCACCCGCTACGAGGACCTGTTCAACATCGCGCGGGACGTGCAGCACTTCTCGTCGCGCAACGTGCTCGTGGCGCCGGCGGGTCCGGCGGCCGCGGGCGCGGGCTACGAAGTTCCCGCCGGATTCCAGGTCGGAGCGCCGCCGATAACATCCGACCCGCCGGTGCACACGTGGGCGCGCCGGCTGCTCCTGGGCCCGTTCTCCATCAAGTCCGTCTCGCGGTGGGAGCCGGAGACCCGCGAGCTGTGCCGGTCGCTGATCGACGGATTCATCGACAAGGGCCGGGCCGACGCCGCCGCCGGCTACGCGCAGCAGATCCCGCCTCGCGTCATCGCCAGCATGCTGGGCATCCCCGGGGACATGGCGGGTACGTTCACCACGTGGGTACAGGGATTCCTGGAGTTCGGCCTGACAGATGCAGATGTCAGAGGCGAGGCCGCCGGGGCGATCTTCAGCTTCCTGCGAGAATGCATAGAAGACCGCAAGCAAAGGCCGGGCGACGATATGATCAGCTACCTGCTGGCGTCCGAAGTGGACGGCCGGCCGGTTCCTGAGCCGCACGTGCTGGGGACTTGCTTCCTGCTGCTCGTGGCCGGCATCGATACCACCTGGAGCTCGATCGGCTCGGCGCTCTGGCACCTGGCCCAACACCCGGAGGACCGGGCGCGGCTGGTGAAGGAGCCGGAGCTGATGCCCGTGGCCGTGGAGGAGCTGCTGCGCGCCTATGCGCCCGTGACGATGGCCCGCGTGGTCACGGAGGACCTGGAGTACGGCGGGTGCCAGATGTCCGCCGGCGATAAGGTGCTGATGTCGTTCCCGGCCGCCAACCGCGATCCGGCAAAGTTTGCGGACGCCGACAAAGTGATCATCGACCGCGCCGAGAACCCACATATCGCGTTCGGGGTGGGCATCCACCGCTGCGCCGGGTCCAACCTCGCTCGCATGGAGATGCGCGTCGCCATACAAGAGTGGCTGGCGCGCATCCCGGAATATCGCCTCGAGGACCCGGACGCCGTCACCTGGGCCGGCGGGCAGGTGCGCGGCCCGCGCTCTATGCCGGTGGTGTTCCCGTGATCCGCGTGCGAGTCGACGCCGAGAAGTGCCAGGGCCATAACCGCTGCTTCAACCTGGTCCCGGAGCTGTTCGACCTCGACGATCTGGGCTACTCCCACGAGCGCAACGACGGGGCCGTCCCGCCGGAGCTGGAGGAGAAGGCCAGACTCGCCGTCGCCAACTGCCCCGAGCACGCCATAAGCATCGAAGACCTCAAGGAGAAATGACGGGTTGAGTTTGCCGCGGGCCAGCCAGCGTCCGACAGGAGGTGCCTAATGCCAGACGTCCTTTTCGAACAGCGGCCAGACGGGGTGGCGCTGATCACCCTGAACCGGCCGCAGAGCCTGAACGCCATGGGCGGGGAGCTGATGCCGCTCCTCCACCGTTACCTGGCCGAGTGTGTAGGAGATGACTCGGTACGCTGTGTGGTCTTGACCGGCGCCGGCCGCGCTTTCTGCGCCGGCGGCGACGTTAAGGCCATGGCTACCGGCTCGGACGCGGCGGCCAGGACCGAGCGCGGGCTATCAGCGGCGGCGGAGCTGGCGCGGGGCGTCGAGGGCCTCCGGGACGCCCAGCGCCGCTCGAGCTATGTCTTGCACACGATGCCCAAGCCCACCAT
>JBGQEU010000219.1:0-3512 GCA_041496525.1 Dehalococcoidia bacterium | reverse complement strand
GGCGCCAATATGTTGAAGTTCGGCCGCTATCCGGACAAGGACGTGGTCACCCTGGCATCCGAGGCGACGATCGCCGCGCTCAAGGACGCCGGTTGCAGCATCAAGGACGTAGAGATCGTCTGTAGCGGTAACCTGTACCAGTCCAACGCCATGGTCGGGCAGCGCATCATGAAGGAGATCGGCGCCACGGGCGTCCCCGTGGTCAATGTGGCCAATGCCTGCGCCACCGGCTCTACCGCCTTCCGCGAGGCCTACTACGCGGTGGCCTCCGGCGCTTACGATGTGGCGATGGCCGTCGGCAGCGAGCAGATGGGCAAGATGGGCCTCCTGGGCGTCGCCAGCGGCGGGGACCGCGCCTACAGCACAGAGGGCGTAATGGGCACCGGCCTCATGCCCGGCGTCTTCGGACAGGCCGGCGTGGAGCACATGCGCAAGTACGGCACCACGCAGGAGCAGTTCGCCAAGGTCGCGGTCAAGAACCATGAGCACGGCGTGCACAACCCGTACGCCCAGTATCAGAAGGAGACCCCGCTGGAGGAGGTGCTGAACGCCCGGCCAATCGGCTGGCCCAACACCCTCTACATGTGCTGCCCTACGGGAGACGGCGCCGCCGCCGCGGTCCTCATGTCCGCCGATAAGGCGAAGCAGTACACGACGAAGCCTGTATGGATCGCAGCTTCCGTCCTCACGTCCGACCCGTACGCGCCGCGCAACCCCACGATGTTCGACATCAATACCGTCACCAAGATCGCCGCCAAAGAGGCGTACGAAAAGGCCGGCATCGGCCCGCAGGACCTGAGCCAGGTGGAGCTGCATGACTGCTTCGCCACCGCCGAGCTGCTGCACTACGAGAACCTGGGTCTCTGCGGCGAAGGCGAGGCCGGCAAGATGATCGACGAAGGCGCCACCAGGATCGGCGGCCGGATCCCGGTGAACGCCAGCGGCGGACTCCTCTCGAAGGGCCACCCACTGGGCGCTACAGGGGTCGCGAACATCGTCGAGATCGTCTGGCACCTGCGCGGCCAGGCCGGGGCCCGGCAGGTGGAAGGTTCGAAGGTCGGCCTGGCTCACGTCATCGGGCTCGGCTCCGCCTGCACGATCAACATCCTGAAGAAGTAAAGACCATCCAATTGCCCATCGACAACGGAGGGCTGAGCCCCCGGCGGGGGCCCGGCCCTTTCCGGTAACAGGGAAAGGCAGACCACGATGCAAAGAGTCGCCCAGGGTGATTCCGTAAGGACTTCCGGGGCCGCCGGTAGCGAGCGCGCCTGACGCCTGTCATGGAGTTGACCTTCCTCGGGTCCGGCAACGCCTTCACCTCCGGCGGCCGCTACTGGAGTTCCTTCCTGGTAGACCGGAAGTACCAGTTTGACGCCCCACCCACACTCCTGCCACACCTGAAGCAACTCGGCATCCCACCCACAGACCTGGAGGTCATATTCCTCACCCACTTCCACGGCGACCACTTCATGGGCCTGCCGTTCCTCCTCCTGGAGTACGTGTATCTCACACCGCGCACCCAGGACCTGCACATCGTCGGGCCTCCGGGGGTGCAGGCCTGGATCGAGGACTTTGCGGTGCGCTGCTACCCGGAGATCACGCGCGGGGCCGGCTATCGCCGCATCTACGTCGAGGCCCAGCCCGGGAGAGACCAGCAAGCGGGATCCATCACATTTCGCGCCTTCCCCATGAACCACGTGAAGGGCTCTATGGACGCCTTCGGCTACCGCGTGAAGATCAACGGCAAGACCATCGCCTACACCGGCGACACCATGTTCTGCGACGAGATCGTGGAGCTGGCCCGGGGTTGCCAGGTCCTGGTGGCCGACTGCACCTACGCTGAAGGCAGCGGGCCGGAGCACATGGGGCTCGACGATGTGAAGATCGTCCGCGAGCGGATCTCACCGGAGACCACCATCATCCTTACCCACCTGAACGGCGAGCCGAAGACCAATGGCCTGCATAATATCCTCACTGCCGGCGATCTGGTTACCTTCCGCTTCGATTAGTGGCCAGGCCCGGCGCTGATGATGCCCTGACCTGACGGCGCGATCACTTCAGAAGGATGCCCGGAATCGAAGATCAGCCGGAAATCGTCGCCGTTCTCGGCGCTGGCAACATGGGCACGGCTCTCGCCCAGGTCATCGCCGGCAACGGGCATACCGTGCGCCTGTGGAGCATCGAGACGGACGTCCTGGCGGAGATCCGGGACCGCCGCACTAACGCCAAGTACCTGGACGGCATCCGTCTGCACGAGCGTATCGATCCCTGCTGGCGCCTGGACGCCTGCCTGGACGGCGCCCGCCTGGCCGTCTTCAGCGTGCCGTCTCAGATCGTCGCCTCCGTGGCCCGAGACGTCGCACCCTGCCTGCGCCCCGGGCAGCTCGTCCTCAATGTGGCCAAGGGTTTGGAGGCGAACACCCACCTGCGGATGAGCGAAGTGCTGGCCCGCGAGTTCAGTGCTTCCTCTCATGGTCCGGTCGGCAGCGTGGGCGGCCCCGCCATCGCCATCGAGATGGCCCGCGGCCTGCCCATGGCCGTCATCGTCGGCATGGAGGATCGCGCTGGGGCCCGCCTCTGCCAGCGCATCCTCCAGAACGACCACCTGAAGGTCGAGACGACAGCCGACCTGCCCGGCGTGGAGCTGTGTGCCAGCCTCAAGAACGTCTACGCCATCGCCCTGGGCATGTGCGACGGGCTCGGATTCGGCACAAACACCAAGGCCTTCCTGGCCACCCTCGCCCTGGCCGAGATGTCCCGCATCTGCTCGGGCCTCGGCGGCCGGCGCCAGACCGTCTACGGCCTGGCCGGGGTCGGCGATCTGCTGACGACCGGTTATAGCCAGCACAGCCGCAACCGCATGCTGGGGGAGATGCTGGGCAGCGACGGCGACTGGCTGGACTTCCTGCTGGCGAACACCGTCGAAGGCGCGGGCGCCTGCCGGGCCCTCAAGGAGCTGATCACCGGCGGGAAGATCCGCGCGCACCTGCTGGATACGCTATTCGAGGTGCTGTTCGAAGAACGCCCGGCGCCAGAAGCGATGCGTCACTTCTTCCGCGAGTTCAGCTACGGCTCCTGACAGATTCCTGGAGCGCCGGCAGCGAACGCCCGGCATCTACGCCGATCGCGCCTCCGCCAGCGCCTCGTCCAGCGTGTGCCAGGCCAGGGTCGCGCACTTCACCCGCACCGGGAACTTGCGCACGCCCGAAAGCGCCTCCAGGTCCCCCAGCGCCTCGGCGTCGACGTCGTCAGAGCCGAGCATCATCGCCGTGAAACCCTCGCTCAGATGCTTCACCTCGTCCAGCCTTTTGCCCAGCACGGCCTCCGTCATCATGGAGGCCGAGGACTGGCTGATGGAGCAGCCTGAGCCCCTGTAGGCCACATCCGTTATCCGGTCGTCCTTGACCGCGATGTCCACGGTCACTTCGTCGCCGCAGAGGGGGTTCAGCCCTTCGTGGCTGGCCGTGGGAGAGGCGAGCGAGCCGCGGTGGCGGGGGCTGCGGTAGTGGTCC
>JBGQEU010000218.1:0-3520 GCA_041496525.1 Dehalococcoidia bacterium | reverse complement strand
CGGGGACAATGCCGATCTCCTCGTCCGTCAGGTAGCAGGACGGGTCGGGGGCCTGGAAATCGCCGGAGTAGCTTTCGGCGCGCGCTCGCAGGTTGCCGTTGCACATATCGAAGAACTTGCAGGCCTGGCAACGGCCTTTGACGTACGTCCGTCGGTTGCGCAGGACGGCCATGCGGGGATGCGAGGTGTCCGTCCAGATGTTGCTGAAGGGGCGATCACGAACGTTGCCAAAGCTGTACATCCAGGAGAATTGGTCGGCGTGGACGTTGCCCAGCGGGCCCACAGAGGCCACGGCGATACCGGACTGGTTGCCCCCGTTCCACCGCAGCATGCGGTGGATCTCCTCCGCCCGCTCCGGCTGATAGCGCAGGACGCGGAGGTAGAGGAGCACGTTATCGGCGTGGTTGTCCACGGTCAGGATCTCCTTGTCCAGGCCGCGGCGGCTAAAGTCCTCAGCGCGATCGAAGACGTAGGTGACGGCGGCCCTCGTTTCCATCGGCGTGAGGTCGTAGGAGCGGATGCGGTCGCCACGGCCGGCGTAGGCCAGGTGGTAGACGCAGCAGCGCGGGATGTCCTCAGTCTCCAGGAGATCGAGGACGGCCGGGAGTTGGTCGAGGTTGCCTCGATGGACCGTGAAGCGGAGGCCGACGCGGATGCCGAGGTCGCGGCAGAGGCGGAGGCCGCGCAGGGCGGCCTCGTACGCGCCCTTCTTGCCGCGCACCTTGTCGTGCACGGCCCCGATGCCGTCGATGCTGATGCCGGCGTAGGAGAACCCGCAGTCGAGGATGCGCTGGGCAGCTTCGGGTGTGATGAGTGTGCCGTTCGTGGAGAGGACGCAGCGCAGCCCTTTGGTCCGGGCGTAGTCCGCCAGTTCGAAGATGTCGGGTCGCGTGAGAGGCTCGCCACCGGAGAAAAGGACGGTGGGCACGCCGAAGGCGGCGAGGTCGTCGAGAAGGGCGCGCCCTTCACCCGTGGTCAGCTCGCCCGGGTAGTCGCGATCGTGGGAGTCGGCGTAGCAGTGCATGCAGAAGAGGTTGCAGCGGCGGGTCAGGTTCCAAACGACGACGGGCTTCTTGTCGGCCGAGAAGTGGAGCAGGTGCGGCGGCAGGCCGGCCGTCAGACGGCCGTAGCGGAGGGCGTCCGCCGGCGTCGCGGCGCCCGTAAGAAGCCTGGTGACTGACAGCATGGCAATGGCCCCTGGCCGCTACTTCGAATACTGGTCGACGACGCGGCGGGCGCCGGCCAGCGAAAGGACTTCGTTGGTGCCGTCTTCGATCATCGACGCGCGGGCGTCGCGGAAGAGCTTTTCAATGAGCATGCCCTTGGCCAGGCCGTAGCCGCCGTGCAGCTGCAGGGCGTCGCTGGCCACCTCGAACGCCGCCTGGGTGCAGAAGACCTTGGAGGCGATGGAGTACTGGGTGGCCGGCGGTGTGGTGGTGGCGTTGTAGGCCATAGCCGAGCGAGAGAGGGCGCGGGCGGCTTCTACCTTGATGAACATGTCCATCAGCTTCAACTGGACGGCCTGGTGCTCGCAGATGGGCCTTCCGCCCTGGACCCGCTGCCGGGTGTAGCCGAGGGCTTCCTCGAAGGCGGCGCGAGCGACGCCGGTGAAGATAGAGCCCATGCCGGCGTTGGCGCCGGCCAGCACGGAATCCATGATGTAGGGATACATCTCCGTCGGGATGAGCATGTAGTGACGCGGGATACGGACGTTGTCGAGGAAGATCTCGCCCTGGTTCAGCCCGCGCTGGCCCAGCTTGTTCAGCGGCTTGCCCTTCGTCACGCCGGGCCGGTCCAGGGGGATGAGGGCGACGGCGCTGCCGGCGCTGCCGCGGCTGCGGTCCACGCCGAGGAAGGTGAGGGCGTGGGTAGCGATGGTCCCGTTGGAGACCCAGGCCGACTTCTGGCCGTTCAGCACCCACTCGTCGCCGTCCTCCTGGGCGAAGAGATCGAAGGCTGTTTCCGGCGCCTGGAACTGATCGGAGCCGATGAGGAGGCTGTCGGAGCCGTGCTGAGGCTCGGTGATGGCCCAGCAACCGATGTAGCGGGCCTCTCGGTCCTGGGCGAACGGCGTCACTACGTCCCGGATGATGTCGGGGTTGCCGCTCATGGCCGCGAAGGAGAAGGGGAAAGGCGTAACGCCAAGGCCGATGGCGAAGTCGGCGCTGGCCCAGCCCATCTCTTCGCCGTAGATGTGGCGGGCCAGGGGCGACATGTCGGTGCCACCGAGAGATTCCGGGAGGCTCGACGTATGGAACCCCAGCTTGTACGCCTGCTTGAAGACGTCCCACAGCGGCGAGCCCGCCGCGATGACCTCTTCCGGCGGCAGGCTGTCCAGTTCCATGGCCGCCGGCCGCAGCACGTCCACGCCGAAGCGGTGGATCTGCTCCTTGACGTTTGCCTCGTCGAAAGTTAGGCCCTTGTTCAGTTCCAGGTAGGTGGTCATGATCCTCCTCCTGATCGTTGCTCTCGTCTCTGAGTTTGAGACTTTTACGATGCTAATTCTATCCGGCATACGCCGCATGCGGGTGTCGGGTTTTCCCCCACGCTAGCTGGTATTGGCTGCCCCCTCGCTGAAGAGGCGCCGGAACTCGGCTGGGAGCGGCGGTTCGTTGGGCACCGGTGTCGCCAGCGGGATGGCGTTATAGGTGTGCCAGTAGAGGACGGGACCCGGCAGGCCGTTCCGCCGCAACTCGATGAGGGCTGCTAAGGTCTTGCCGGTGTAGGTGGAGTCGGCCTCAATGCCCTCCGTTTGCGCCAGCAGCGTCCGGGCTTCCTCGCCAAGGCGACTGGGCTTGCCGAAGCCCGGCGGGATCCAGCCGCGCACCACCCGGAGGTCTCCGGGGCTGACATGTGGAAGTGGGGTCAGGAGGCCGCCGCGCCGCAACAGGCCGGCGGTAGCAGCGGCCAGGCGCCGGACGGTGATGGGCCAGGCGGTGGGCGCGCGGGTAATGGCGACGGCCAGGACGCGGGAGTTCAGCCCGGCGATGCGCAGGCCGAGGAGGAGGCCGGCGGCGGTACCGCCCGATCCCAGGGGGAGGATTATGGTCTCCGGCTCCGGCAATCGACCGTCCCTGACCTGGGCGGCCAGCTCCAGGGCGGCGTTGACATAACCCACCACGCCGAGCGGCGTGGAGGCGCCGGGGGCCAGTAAGTAGGGCCAGCGCGGCCGCTTCGCAGAGCGGTAACGGAGGGCGAAGTATGGCGTCAGCGCTGCGGTCCGGGCGAAGGAACGGGTGTAGTGCAGCCGCGCACCGGCGGCCTGCATCCGGCGTAGCTGATCCTGAGTCGTATCGTCCGGCTGCTCGTACGTGAGCAGGAGGACGACATCGAGGCCGGCCTGGGCGCCGTAGAGGGCCGTCGCGAGGCCGTGGTTGGTGCGCAGGGCCCCTGTGGTCAGGACGGTGCTCACGCCTTTGTGCACGGCGTTGGCAAGGACGAACTCCAGCTTGCGCGGCTTGTTGCCGCCGTAAACGGTGCCGTAGAGACCGTCGTTCTTGATCCAGATGTCGCCCCCCTT
>JBGQEU010000217.1:0-3527 GCA_041496525.1 Dehalococcoidia bacterium | reverse complement strand
CACGTCTCCGCCGGCGGCCTGGCCTCCGGGCCCGTCTCCTTCATGCGAGGGGCGGACTCCGTGGCCGGCACCATCAAATCCGGCGGCAAGACCCGCCGCGCCGCCAAGATGGTCGTCCTCAACATCGACCACCCCGACATCGAGGAGTTCATCTGGTCCAAGGCCCACGAGGAGCGCAAGGCCTACGCCCTGGGCGACGCCGGCTACGACATGTCGCTGGACGGCGACGCCTGGATCAGCATCCAGTACCAGAACGCCAACAACTCCGTCCGCGTCACGGACGACTTCATGCAGGCCGTCCTCGACGGCGGGGACTGGCACACCCGCTACGTCACCACGGGCGAGGCCGCGGACAGCATCAAGGCCGGCAAGCTGATGCGCGATATCGCCCAGGCCGGCTGGGAGTGCGCCGACCCCGGCGTCCAGTACCACACCACGATCAACGACTGGCACACCTGCCCCAACAGCGGCCCCATCAACGCCTCCAACCCCTGCTCCGAGTACATGCACCTCGACGACAGCGCCTGCAACCTGGCCTCGATTAACCTGCTCAAGTTCCTCTCTGATGACGGCCAGTTCGACATCCACGCCTACCAGCACACAGTGGCCCTCAGCATCATGGCCCAGGAGATCATCGTCTCCAACTCCTCGTACCCGACCGAGAAGATCCGCCAGAACGCCGTCGATTACCGCCAGCTCGGCCTCGGCTACTCCAACCTCGGCGCCCTCCTCATGTCGCTCGGCATCCCCTACGACTCCGACGAGGGGCGCACCTGGGCCGGCGCCCTCACCGCCATCATGACCGGCCACGCCTACGCCACCTCGGCCGCCATCGCCGCCCGCATGGGCCCTTTCAACGGCTACGAGCACAACGCCGGGCCCATGCTGCGGGTCATCGAAAAGCACCGGGCGGCCGCGTGCACCATCCCGGCTGCCGAGGCGCAAGGGGTCGACCCGCTGCTGGCGGCGGCGCGCACCTCCTGGGACGAGGCTCTGGAGCGCGGCCGGGAGTGCGGCTACCGCAACGCCCAGGCCACCGTCCTGGCGCCCACCGGCACCATCAGCTTCATGATGGACTGCGACACCACCGGCGTCGAACCGGACATCGCCCTGGTCAAGTACAAGACCCTCGTCGGCGGCGGCCTCATGAAGATCGTGAACAACACCGTGCCGCGCGCCCTGCGCCGCCTCGGCTATGCGCCGGACGAGATCGACGCCATCATCGCCCACATCGACCAGACGGGCACGATCGAAGGCGCGCCCCACCTGCGCGAGGAGCACCTCCCCGTCTTCGACTGCGCCTTCAAGCCGCAAAACGGCAACCGCACCATCGGCTGGCTGGGCCACATCAAGATGATGGGCGCCGTCCAGCCCTTCATCTCCGGCGCCATCTCCAAGACCGTCAACCTGCCGGAAGACGCCGCCGTGGAGGATATCGAGCAGGCCTACATCGAAGGCTGGCGCCACGGCCTCAAGGCCCTCGCCATCTACCGCGACGGCTCCAAGCGCGCCCAGGTCCTGAGCACATCGAAGGACAGTGACGGCCTAGGCGCGCAGCATGCTGCGACCGGCGCCGCTGCCCCCCAACCGGTGAGACGCCGCCTGCCGGCGACGCGAATGTCGATCACCCACAAGTTCTCGGTCGAAGCCCATGAGGGTTACATCACGGCCGGCACGTTCGAAGACGGCAGCCCGGGCGAGATCTTCGTCACCATGGCCAAAGAGGGCAGCACCCTCTCCGGCATGGTGGACGCCTTCGCCACCTCCATCTCCCTGGCCCTCCAGTACGGCGTCCCCCTGCGCGACCTGGTGAACAAGTTCTCCCACATGCGCTTCGAGCCTTCCGGCCGCACAGAGAACCCCGAAATCCCCGTCGCCCAATCGATCGTCGACTACATCTTCCGCTGGCTGGCATCCCAGTTTATGAACGAGGAAGAAAAGGAGGAATTTGGGGTGCTTTCACCGGCCGTGAAGGCTAAAATGATGGCGCAGGAGTACGACATGCCCGCGTCCGCCGGCAACGGCCACTCTTACACCAACACCACCCAGACGGACGCGCCGCCGTGCACGAATTGCGGCTGGATTATGACCCGCGCCGGAACGTGCTATCGTTGTGACAACTGCGGCACTACCAGCGGCTGCGGCTGAGCCGCCGCCCGACGAAAGGAGGTGATGACATGCCACCTGCAAAGAAGTCCGGCAAGGCCAAGAAGCCTGCGGCCAAGAAGCCTGCGGCCAAGAAGCCGGCAGCCAAGAAGAAGTAGCGCCGCGCTGTCACAGCGCCATCAGCGCATTTCCCACTAACACACCCGCTTGGGGCGTGGACGGGCAGAGTCCGTCCGCGCCCTGACCTTGTTCGTCCAATGTCCCCTATCTCCGCTTGAAGTCCCGGTAACCTCCACGCCGGCCCGGCATCTACCCTGTAGCATGAGCCAACCTGACACCGCCGTGCGGCCGCGCCCCGGGCCCCCGGCCGCACGCGTCTTCTCGTCCCTCGCCACCCTGCGGAGCCGCATCGTCGCCGGGTTCGCCCTGCTCGTCGTCATCACCTCGCTCAGCGCGGCCGGCAGCGCCTGGCAGATGCACACGCACCGATCCGAAATGGCCGAGATGCAGGCCGGGACGGCCACTGTCTCTCTTCTCCAGGGAGCGGAAGGTGAGACGGCGATTGCGGTGGCGCAACTTCAGGGTTACATCACGACGGGAGACGAGCAGGCAATCCCCGGCATTCTTACCAACCTGGCCACAGCGAAGGCGAAGCTCCTCGACGCCGAAGCTGAGGAACACGCGCTCGGCCACCAAGAGGATGCGGCGACCTTCGGGCAATTCCTAGCTGCCATCGGAGTTACCTCGGACATGGCCGAGCAGGCTATCTCTCTCAGACAGCGCGGCGACGTGCAGGGGGCCAGCACGGCCATCGCCCTGGGGGCGCCCAGCCTCCTGCCGGCGCAGCTTGAGTATGACAGATTCGTCGCAGGGGAGACCCAGCAGCTCGCGGACTTGCGCGGCAACGCGAACCAGACGGGCGACATCGCTTTCTGGTTCGCCGTGCTGGGCGGCGCCGCCGGCGCGATCCTGGCCGCGGCGGCGGCGGTCCTCGTCGCGCGTTCCATCCTGCGCCCGCTTTCCCGGCTGGAGTCCGCAGCGCTGGCCGTGGCCGGCGGCGACCTGGCGGCCCGCGCGCCGGAGACGGGGCCGCGGGAACTGGCCCGCGTCGGCGCGTCTTTCAACCAGATGACGGAGTCGCTGGTGGAGCTCAATCGCTCGCTGGAAGACCAGGTGCGTGAGCGGACCAGGGAGCTGCGAGACAGCGAGGAGCGGTACCGGCTTCTCGTGGAGTCATCGCCTCATGGCGTCTTAGTGCACGTAGACGGGAAGATCGTGTTCGTCAACGATGCCGCACTGAAGATTGTTGGCGCTGAGACTCGCGAACAGCTCATCGGACGATCGTTACTCGAATTCGCCCATCCAGAATACCTAAGCCGCGTGCGCCGGCGGGTTCACCTATCGACTGAGCTCGGCATCGT
>JBGQEU010000216.1:0-3543 GCA_041496525.1 Dehalococcoidia bacterium | reverse complement strand
GCCTCCGTTGAGTTGGGCGGTTAGTGTCGTTGGGAGCGGATGGCGGAACCATAGCAAGGGCTAAGCAGGGGAGTCAAGGGCATTATGTTAATCGTGGCGGAAGATGCGGGGCCTTTTCGAACTACCAAAGAAGGGCCTCCCGGAAGAGCGGTTGCTGCCCCTCAAATGCCCCGCATATAATCCGCCTCAGGCGGACGCCGCGGGCCGCTTGGAGGTGAATTTCCCGTGCTCTTGACCCTGGACGTAGGCAATACGAACGTCACCCTCGGCGTATACGATGGCGACTCCCTCCGGGCCACCTGGCGCTTCGCTACAGACGTGCAGAAGCTGCCCGACGAGTACGGTGTCCTTATCCTTACCCTGCTCCAGCATGAGAACCTCTCCCCTGCCGACGTCACCGACGCCGTGATGGCCTGCGTGGTGCCGGACCTGGAGCCTGTCTTCGACCGCATGTGTGAGCGCTACTTATCGGTCCGGCCGCTTGTCGTCCACGCCGGCGTCCGCACGGGGCTCCGCATCCTGTACGACACCCCGCGCGATGTCGGTGCCGACCGCGTGGCAGACGCCGTCGCCGCCATCCAGCTGTACGGACCGCCGCTGATTGTGGTCGATCTCGGCACAGCCACCGTTTTCGATGCCATCAATAAGGAAGGGGACTATCTGGGCGGGGCGCTGGCGCCCGGCCTCGGCATCGCCTCTGAGGCCCTCTTTCGCCGGGCCGCCAAGCTCTACCGGGTGGAGCTGAGCCGGCCCCGCACGGCCATCGGGCGTAATACAATTACAGCGATGCAGTCCGGCATCCTGTTCGGTTACGTCGGTCTGATAGAGGGGGTAGTGGGCCGGATGAAGGAAGAGCTGGGAGATAACCCGAAGGTCATCGGCACCGGCGGGTACGCGGAACTGATCGGCCGCGAGACGGACGTCATCGACATCGTGGACCAGAATCTGACACTGGAGGGGCTGCGGATCATCTACAATCTGAACCACAGCTGAGATGTACAACCTTACCGGCCGCACGATTGTCCTGGGAGTCACCGGCAGCATCGCTGTCTACAAGGCGGCCGACCTGGCGAGCAAGCTGACGCAGGCCGGCGCGCTCGTGGACGTGGTGATGACGCCCGAGGCCACGAAGTTCATTTCCCCCATCACCTTCCAGAGCGTCACCGGCCGCCGCGCTTACTGGGACATGTGGGACGCCGGCTCTGACATCGCGGAGCTGCACGTAGCGCTGGCCCGCCGGGCCGTCGTCATGGTCGTCGCCCCCGCCACGGCGACGATGTTGGCCCGCCTGGCGCTGGGCCTGGCCGAGGACATGGTAAGCCTGACCGCTCTGGCCACCCAGGCGCCGCTGGTCGTCTGCCCGGCGATGGACCCCAACATGTTCGAGCACCCGGCCACTCAGGCCCACCTGTCGACCCTGCGGTCTCGCGGAGTGGAGGTCGTGGGGCCGGACGAGGGGCGGCTGGCCTCCGGCCACACCGGCCGCGGCCGCCTATCTACAGTTGACACGATTACAGGCGCGGTCAGATACGCCGTTGGCAGGGGCGGAGACTTAGCAGGAAAAAAAATAGTGGTGAGCGCCGGCGGCACCCAGGAACCAATCGACCCCGTCCGCTATGTGGGCAACCGGTCTTCCGGCAAGATGGGGTTCGCCGTGGCCGAGGCCGCCCGCGACCGCGGCGCGGAGACCGTGCTGGTGACCGGGCCGACGGCGCTGCCCGACCCCTACGGGGTCACCGTGGCCCGCGTGGACCAGGCAACCGAAATGAGGGACGCCATCGTCGCTCACTGCGCCGGCGCCGGCGCTCTCGTCATGGCGGCGGCCGTCGCCGACTACCAGCCGGGGGAAGCCATCGGCCGGAAGATCAAGAGGCAGGAGGCGGAAGGACTGACCATCGCCCTGGTGCGCACGCCGGATATCCTGGCGGAGGTGAAGGCGCGGCCCGGACTGGTGAAGGTGGGGTTCGCCGCCGAGAGCCACGACCTGCTGGCCAACGCCCGCGCCAAGCTGAAGTCCAAGGGGCTGGACCTGATCGCCGCTAACGACATCACCGCGGCGGACTCCGGCTTCGGCGCAGAGACGAACCGGGTGGTGCTCCTGGATGCCGACGGGGGCGAGGAGGAGTTGCCGCTTCTGTCCAAGTATGATGTCGCCTGGCGTATACTGGACAGGATCTTATTGAAAATGAGGAAAAGCGGAGATGGCCATCGATAAGGCCGCTGGGCAGTCCACTGAGGAGGACGAGATGTACCAGGGCTTCACCCTGGAGAAGTTCGCCCGTCACCCGTTCTACCTGGAGGTGAACCGGAGGCTGGTGGCGCTGACCGATCTGCGGCCGGGGCAGCGAGTGGTTGACCTGGGCGCCGGCACCGGGGCTGTCACCAGGCTGCTGGCCGAGAAGGTGGGTCAGCCCTCGACGCCGGAGGCCGAGGTCATCGCTATCGAACCCTCAGACGCCATCGAGGTGGCGCGGCGGAACCTGGAGAACTTCGGCGAGGCCGTCGTCCGTTTCGTGCAGGGGGGCGCCGAGAGGCTTTCCCAGCTCGTGAAGAAGCCCGTCGACGCCATCTTCTTCTGCAATGCCATCCACCTCGTCCATGAGAAGGATAGCGTCTTGCAGGAGGTGCGCCGGACGCTGCGGGAGGATGGGACGTTCTCCTTCAACACCTCGTTCTACCAGGGCGCGGAGCCGCCGGAGGCGGAGCAGTTCTACCGCCGCTGGATGATGAAGGCGCTGCGCGTGCTCAAGACCCGCTACGGCATCATGCCCGAGCGCACCAAGGTGGAAGCCCGCCAGCGGCTGACTGAAAACGACTACGTGAAGCTTCTGGAGGGCAACGGCTTTCGCATCGTCCGCCAGGAAGTGATGACGGTCCAGATGCCGCTGGGCGGCTTCGAAGATATCAGTGAATACAGCCTCTGGATTGAGGGCGTCATGCCCGGCGTGCCCCTGGCCGCCGGGGCCGAATCTCTGAAAGCAGGCGCCCGCGAGGCATTTCAAGAGCTGGGCCTGAAAAGCTCGCCCCGTAACTGGCTCCTCGTCGTCGCCAGCCGCGCCTGACCGGGCTGGCAGCCCGCAGCTTGCCCCATCATCGCCCCACGACAGGGAAGGAGGTCACGATGCAAGACATGGAATTCTCAGGGGAAGGTATCGTCGGTCAGATCCTTGACCGCGTCAAGAACACGGTCCGGGTGGACCTGGTTTACGGCGAATCCCGGGAGGTGCACGGCAAGACGATAATCCCCGTCGCCGCCGTCGCCTACGCGTTCGGCGGTGGCGCCGGCGTCGGCGTCAAGCCGTCCGGCAACGGTGCCAGCGAAGGGGTGGGCCGCGGCAGCGGTGGCGGCGGGGCGGTCCGTGTGCAGCCGGTCGGCGTCCTGGAGGTCACGGACGATGAGACGCGCCTGGTGCCGGTGCTGGACTGGACGCGCATCATCACCACGTCGCTGACAGTCTTCGGCGTCTGGATGGCGCTGCGCACGATCTTCCGCCGGCGCAACTAGCCGTCATCGCCTCGAAATAGCCTCGCGCGGCCTGCGCG
>JBGQEU010000215.1:0-3551 GCA_041496525.1 Dehalococcoidia bacterium | reverse complement strand
CGTGCCGTAGATCATGAGCGACGGCCCCACCCAGGCCACGCCCATGTTGAAGCCGGTGGGGGCGCCCGTGAAGGCCATCTCCTCGTTGTAGATCACCTGCTGCATGACGGTGGCGCCCAGGCCGCCATACTCCTTGGGCCAGGGAAGGGCCAGCCAGTGGCGCTGCGCCAGCTTCTTATTGAACTGCTTGGCGAAGTCGCTCTGGGCCTCGGTGCCCAGCTCCGTCTCCGTGTCGAACTGCTCCTCCCAGTTGCCGGGCAGCTCCTCCTTCAAGAACTCCCGCACATCGGCGCGGAACGCCTCTTCCTCGGTGGTGAAACGAAAGTCCATGACAGATGTCTCCTTCTGGGGGGCGTTGGTGGGTGATAGACCGTCGGCTACTGTCCGCCAAACGCCGAGATTCTTCGCTCCCGCTCAGAATGACACAAACGCGGTGAAAGTTCTAGTTCGCGTAAGGGTTGGCGTTCAGCCCTCACCCCGTCGCTTCGCGCCACCCCTCTCCCGCGCACGGGAGAGGGCCGGTGGTGCGGCCCTACGCCAGCCGCCCGCTGGCCACTCGCGACGCCACGTCCCGGAAGACCTCGTAGTCCTGCGCGCCCACCACGGCGAACTTCTCCTCGAAGATGAAGGTGGGGACGCCGGTCACGCCCGCTTCGCGGCTCCAGTCCATCTGCTCCTGCACCCGCGCCGCGTACCGGCCCTCGTCCAGCGCCCGCCGCAGCGCGCCCGCATCCAGCCCGCAGCCGCCGCCGATCTCGCACAGAACGTCGATGTCGCCGATGTCCCGCTCGTCTTCCCAGTAGGCCTGGAATACGGCGCGGTGGAACGGCAGCAGGTGGCCGCCTTCCCGGGCGAACTCCGTCGCCTCGTGGGCCTTGCGGGTGTTGGGGATGATCGCCGGCCGCTTCATGTCGATGCCGGAGTCCAGCGCCGTCTGGCGCAGGTTCTCGAGGTACCCGGCCGGATAAGTCCGGCCGCGGGTCGCCTCTTCCCGGGACATACCCTCCAGCGGAATGCCCGGCCGCAGGTCATAGGCGCAGACGTCGAACTGCACCTCGAACTCCTCCAGCAGCCGTTCGGCCCGCACCAGGCCGATGTAGCACCAGGGTCAGATGTAGTCGGAGACGACGCGCAGGCGGATGGGCGGCCGCCGCTCGCGCGCTCCCGGCTCGACGCCGGCGTGGCGCTCGACATCACGGTCGCCTTCGTAGCCCACGGACCAGGACTCCATGGTCTGAGTATAGCCCACGGCCGGTGGGACGCACCGCCGCAGAGGGGCGGTTCGCGAACCGCGCCTCCGGCGTTGTCACGCCGTTATCCCTTGGGCCCCAGCTTCCGCCCGCCCAGGCAGTGCAGGTGCAGGTGGTGTTCCGTCTGCCCGGCGTCAGATCCGACGTTCGTCGCCACGCGGTAGCCGCTTTCGGCGACGCCCATCTGAGCCGCCACCCGGGCGATGGCGGCGAACATCCGCGCCAGGATCAGGCCGTGCTCGTCGCCGACCGCCGCGGCGGACGGGATGTGCTGCCTCGAGATGGCCAGGAAGTGCACGGGCGCCTGGCGTTCAGGACGATTGGCCGGTATGTCGAACACGACGACCAGCTCGTCCTCGTAAAGCTTCTGGATGGCGACCTCACCGCTGGCGATCCGGCAGAACAGGCACTCGGTCACCGGGAGCCCTCCATGGCGTAACCAATGGCATCCAGGCGCGGCGTCTCGACGCCGCGGGCGCTGAGGATGGTGACAATGTGCGCCCGGTGCTCGGTAGCGTGATTGATCGCCTGCGTGAGGAGGACGGTAGCCGGCAGGTCGTAGGGTGCGCCGCGGTAGACGCCCTGGATGCGCTGTCCCGGGGCGAGCTTCTCGGCGATCTCCACCAACGCTTCGCCGCTGGCCGTCGCGCGCTCGCGCAGCACCGCGAAGCCGGGGAACAGCATCCCCTCCGCGAGCAAGTCGTCGCGGGCGGCCTTCGTCAGTTCACGCGCGTAGCGTTCCTCGGAGGCGAAGGTATGCAGGAGCGTATCGCGGACGCGGCCGTAGGTGCCGGGGGCTGCCGCGTCCAGATGCGTGTCCGCTAGCGGCACGCACGCGTCGAGCAGCCGCAGGTTCGCCCAGAGGTTGTGGCGGAAGAGATCGGCGAGCGGCGGCGTCATCAGCAACACCTGCGCCGGCGGCGGCGCTTTCCTGCGCCGGTCTCGCTCCAGGCCGCCAGATACGCCTCGACGATGTCATCTGTGACCATCGTGGCCCTCCTTCTGCTGCCGCTACGTCCACGGCGCCAAGCACGGCTATCGCCCACCGCATCAGCGGCCATTATACTAGCGGACATCGGCATGAAACCGCTGGAGGGGAAACTAGCCATAGTCACCGGGGCCGGCCGCCGTCGGGGCATCGGCCGCCACATCGCCCTGGCGCTGGCCCGGCAGGGCGCTGACGTCGTTGTAACCGGCTCCGGCCGGCCGCCGGAGAGCTTCCCGGCGGACGAGCAGGAGATGGGCTGGCGGGACATCGAGTCCGTCGCCGCCGAGGTGCGCTCCCTGGGCCGGCGCGCCCTGCCCCTGGTCATCGACATCACGAAGCCGGACGAGGTGCAGGGGCTGGTCGATCAGACCCGCCGGGAGTTCGGCCGCATCGATATCCTGGTCAACAACGCCGCCGCCGGCCGCGGCCGCGACCGGGTGCCCCTCGTCCAGCTCGAGGAGAGCGAGTGGCGTCGCGTCATCGAGGTGAACCTGACCGGCACCTTCCTGGTGACGAAGGCGGTGGGCCGCGCCCTCATCGAACAGGGCGAAGGGGGCCGCATCGTCAACATCTCGTCGATCGCCGGGCGGCAGGGGCTGCCCAGCTTCGGCGCCTACGCCGTCACCAAGGCTGGGCTCATCCTCTTCACGCAGGTGCTGGCCGTCGAGATGGCGCCGCACCACGTCAACGTCAACTGTGTCTGCCCGGGCCTGGTCGACACCTATCGCATGGAGGACGTCACCCGCCCCGGGCCAATTCGCGACGCCGTGATGCGCACGACACCCCTGGGCCGCGAGGCCCGCCCGGAAGAGATCGGCGAGCTGGCGGCGTTCCTCTGCGGCCCGGACGCCGCCTACATCCACGGCCAGACCATCAACATCGATGGCGGCCGGGTGATGATGTGAGCCCGTCCGGCCCTTGATGTTGGCGCGCGACGAACGCACGATATGGGCGAGGAGAAGGGGATCGAGCCAGCCATGTGCGTCTGCGGTCACAGCCTGAGCGACCACATCTTCGGGCAGTCCTGCCGTCTCTGTGAGTGCCGCCAGGCCCGCTCGGTGGACGGCGCGGCAGAGATCGTGCGGCGGACGGTGGAGACGCCTCCCGCGCGCAAGCCCCGCAAGCGCTGAGTGAGGGATTACGCGCAAGCAGCATCGACAGGCGCGGCGAACACGCGCGTGAGGCATGACGGTTGTCCTGTAGAATTGGCGCCGGACTGAACACAGAATCGAGGGATGGCATGGACTACGAACTGAGCGACGCCCACAAGCTGATCCGCGACACCGCCAGGCGCATCGCCCGCGAGAAGGTGG
>JBGQEU010000214.1:0-3561 GCA_041496525.1 Dehalococcoidia bacterium | reverse complement strand
GATTCTGGCATCACCCCTTATAGAGTGACCGCTTATCCTGCATCCCTGCGCCGCTTATTCGCTGACAACGGCCATATCCGCTGGTCATGGCCACTCCTTGCCCCCATCGTCGGCCTGCCGGTCATCTTTCCCATCTGGCTGTTGACGACGCCCGGCGGCGAAGACGCCCGCCTGTGGTTCGATGACATCGCTCTTTCTGTCGCGGCTGTCACCGCGGCCCTGGCCGCAGCCCTGGCCGCGCGGCGCTACGCCGGCACGCCCAGGGGACACGCCTGGCTTCTTATCTGCCTCGGCCTGGTGATGGTCAGCTTCGGGGAGATCGCCTGGGGGTATCAGGAACTCGTGCTCCAGGTTGACGACCCGTTCCCATCGGTGGCAGACATCGGCTACCTCGGGCTCTATCCGCTCGTGCTCCTCGGACTCCTGATCTTGCCCCAGGCGCCCGTTACCGGCCTGCGCCGCGTCAAACTGACGCTCGATGTGCTCGTCGCCATCGGCGCTGTCGGCCTCATCAGCTGGCATCTTGTGATCGGGCCATTCCTGTCCGAGAACGGCGCCTCCACGCCCGCCGATATCATCAGCGTGGCTTACCCCCTGTCCGATCTGGCGATCATCTTTGCCGTCCTCACGCTCATCGCCCGGGGCGGCCGCAACATGTCTGCGGCCGGTCTCGGTCTGCTCGCCGGCGGCTTCCTGGCCATCGCCGGCAGCGACACCCTGTACGCCTATCTGACCCAGCTGGGCGACTACAACAGCGGCAGCTACATAGACACAGGCTGGATGATCGGTTACAGCCTGGTCGCCCTCTCCGCCGTCTTCGCGGCCGGCCGGCAGCTGAACCTGGACACGTTCCACTCCGACCGCGACCAGATCGGCTACTTGTGGCAGTCCGTGGCCATGTACGCGCCGGTCATACCGCTGACCGCGCTTCTCTTCGTCGATGTAGCCGCCAGCGACGCCGGTGGCCACGTCTTCATGATGGCGGGGTTCGTCGCGGTGGCCGGCCTCCTGTTCGTACGGCAACTCCTGACCATATACGAGAATGGGCAGCTAAACCACCGCCTGGAAGCCCTGACCGCCGAACTGAGCGACAGGGTGAAGAGCCAGACGCTCCGGCTCCTGCAGCGATAATTAAGGCCGCTCATCACAATCCGCGCGTTCCCGGCGCTTCCTAGTCCTGCCCTGCTGTCCTGGCAGGGTGCTGAAGAACCAACCTATGGCCCCCCCTCCCCTCCCAAAGGTTGAGGATTGAATCTGGGGGACACCCCCAGACCCCCGGCAAACGGGCTTCGGCCCTCTGCACTCCCCATTGTTCAGCAGCCTGCTAGAATCGAGGCGATGGCGAAAGAAAGCAAGACCGCCGTGCTAACGGCCATGGCTGCCAACTTCGCTATCGCCTGCGGCAAGCTCATCGCCGGCGTGGCCACGGGGAGCGCCGCCCTTCTGGCGGAGGCCGGCCACTCCATCGCCGATACGGTGAACCAGGTGTTCCTATTGATCGGCATCAACCTCTCCACTACAGTCGCCGACGAGACGCATCCCCACGGCTACGGCAAAGAAGCCTTCTTCTGGTCCTTCCTGGCCGCCATCTTCATCTTCGTCGCCGGCGCCACCTTCGCCTTCTACGAGGGCGCGCGTACCCTCATCCAGGAGAACGGCCATGACCGCAGCACGACGGAGCTCTTCGTTGCCTTCGGTGTCCTGGCCATGGCCTTCCTGTTCGAGTCCATCTCCTTCGCCGTGGCCGTGCGCAGCCTGCTCGCCGGCGCCCGCCACAAGCGATGGCCCTTCTTCCACTATATCCGCCAGTCGCCTGACCTCACGACCAAGACCGTCTTCTTCGAGGACAGCGCGGCGCTCACGGGCCTTCTTTTCGCGACGCTCGGCCTGGCCCTGTCCGAGATCGCCGGCACGGAGGCCTGGGACGCCATCGCTTCCCTGGGCATCGGTTGCGTGCTGGCCGCCGTCTCCGTCATGCTCGGCCTGCAGGCGCGCAACCTCTTGCTCGGCGCCGCCGCCGGCCCCGAGGTCCGCCAGGCCATACACGATACCGTCGCCTCCTTCCCTGAGGTCGAACACGTCGTCCGCATCCTCTCCATGCTGCTCGGCGCCCACAGCGTGCTGGTCACCGGCGAGTTGCAGGTCCGCCGCGGCCTCAGCACCGAGGAGATCGAGGAACTCCTGGAGCGCATCGATGCCCGCCTGGCAGAGACCGTCCCCGATGTCACCGACACCTTCTGGGAGCTGCGTCGCGCCCCGCGGTCGGCCGTGCCTGCCAAGGCTCCGTCCGTCTAGCCCTCCGCGCTCGTGGCATGGTATCCGGCCCTCGCCTGCCTTAAGATAGGGTGCTGATCGCGGATATCCAGCGGGGATGAGGAGGGGACATGCACGTTGGCGTTAAGATCGGCCCGGCCAATGACCCGGGCGTTGGGCGCGCCGCCCAGGAAGCCGAGAACGCGGGCTTCCATTCCGTGTGGCTCAGCGAGCGCGTGGCCATCCCGCTCGATAAGCCCCACCCGTACCTGCCGGCTGTCGACCCCTGGATCGCTCTGGCCTTCGTCGCCGCCGTCACCAGCCGCGTCATCCTCGGCACCAGCGTCAGCCAGATCGCCCTCCGCCCGCCCGTCCTCATGGCCCGCGAGCTGGCCACCCTGGACCGGCTCTCCGGCGGTCGCCTTATCGTCGGCGCCGGTGCCGGCTGGGTGGAGGAGGAGTTCACGTCCACCGGCGTCCCGTTCGAGACCCGCGGCGGCCGCCTCAACGAGACCATCCGCCTGCTGCGACACCTCTGGACTGCGCCTGAGGAGCCCTGGCGCGGCCGTTTCTTCGACATCCCAGCGGTCGGCCTGATCAAGCCGATCAGGCCCGGTGGTCCGCCCATCTACGTGGGCGCCGGCGCCCCGGCCGGCCTGCGCCGCGCCGCCCGCTACGGCGACGGCTTCATCTCGGTTCATCTGCCGCCGGATTCGGTCGCGCGCCTCCGCCAGAACCTCGACGCCATGCGGGCGGAGTTCGGCCGCACCGGCCCCTTCCCCATCTACACGCAGGCGCCGGCGCCACCTTCCGTCGATGAGGCCAGAAAGCTGGTGGAGGCTTACTCCCACGCCGGCGCCGACGGTCTCATCCTCACTTACCCGGACCCCGTCCCGGAGACGTTCCTCGCCGATCCGAAGATCGTCCGGGCGCTCCTGGAGGCCGGGGCCTAGCTACGTCACCCGGGGTGCGCCGGCTCCGTCTCATCTGCCTGTGCCTCCTCGGCCGGCGGCCGGAAGACACCGTAGCGCAGGGCCAGGCCGGACAAAATGACCGCGCCTCCCAGAAGCGTGGCTGCCGAAGGGTTCTCGCCGAAGATAAGCGCTACCCAGACCGGGTTCAGCACGGGCTCGACGAGGGCGATCAGACTGGCCTCGGCGCCGGACACCTCGGCGATGCCGCGCGTGAAGAGGACGTAGGGCAGCGCGAACTGCACCAGCGCCATCAGGGCCAGCAGGCCCAGGTCGCGCCCGCTCACGTCCCAGACACCGGGAACGACCGCCAGCATGACGGCCACGCCGACGCAAT
>JBGQEU010000213.1:0-3605 GCA_041496525.1 Dehalococcoidia bacterium | reverse complement strand
CGTCTTCAGGCCGATAGCGCCGGCGATGTGCAGCCGCTGGTAGGCCGGCAACTCGTCGCAATCGACGATCCGGATCGACGGGTCGTCCATGTGCTCCGCCAGCCAGCCGGTCTCGGCCAGGAGTTCGGGGTGGGCGTAATCGGCTGCCATGGGGGCCTCCTTCCGCGGAGCGGGCCGGGTGGAACTTAGCCCGCGCTTGTTCTATCGTTCAGTGCGACACGGCGTTCAGCGCCGTACGGGCCATTATAGCCGAGGTCAGCATGCAGCCCACCGTGTTCAGCGCCCATCCGCCGCCGATAACCATCGGCGGCCGCGACTTCGTCTGGGGCCAGCGCACCTACGTCATGGGCATCGTCAACGTTACCCCGGACTCCTTCTCCGGCGACGGCCTGGCCCGCGACGTGGACGCCGCCGTCCGCCAGGGCGTGCAGATGCAGGCCGACGGCGCGGACATTATTGATGTCGGTGGCGAATCGACGCGGCCCGGCTCCGCGGAGGTCGGGGTGGAGGAGGAGATAAGCCGCGTTGTACCGGTGATCAAGCGGCTGGTCCGCGAGACCGGCGTCCCGGTCAGCATCGACACCTCCAAGGCGGCGGTGGCCAGGGCGGCGATCGAGGCCGGCGCCCACCTGGTCAACGACGTGCACGGCTTCCGGCGCGAGCCGGAGGTGGCGCGCGCGGCGGCCGCAGCGAGCCTTCCCGCCGTCGCCATGCACAACCAGCGGGGCCGCCCGTTCACGGACGTGGTCGGTGACATTACGGTCGGCCTGCTGGAGAGCCTGCGCATCGCGCGCGAGCAGGGGCTGGCAGACGACCGCGTTATCATCGACCCGGGATTCAACTTCGGGTGGACGGAAGAGCAGGCGCTGGAGATGCTGCGCCGGCTGGGCGAGCTGAAGGCGCTGCGCCGGCCCATCCTGATCGGCACCTCGCGCAAGTCCACCATCGGCAAGGTGCTGGGCGACCTGCCTGTCGACCAGCGCCTCGAGGGGACGGCGGCGACGGTCGCCATCAGCATCGCCAACGGGGCAGATATCGTCCGCGTCCACGACGTCAAGGAGATGGCCAGAGTGGCGCGCATGGCGGATGCCGTCGTCAGGGGCTGGAATCGGGTCGCGGAGTCCTGATGCAGCCGGAGGAGCACCGCCAGAGCCCGTTCGTGGAACTGATCGGCGGGAAGATGGAAGAGTGGCGCGAGGGGTACGTCCGTCTGTCGCTCGTAGTCGAGGAGCGCCACACGAACCCCAACGGCGTCATGCACGGCGGTGTCATCACAACGCTGATGGACGAGTGCCTGGGCGGCGTCATCGCCTCCGTGCGCGGCATGGAGGCGATGTGGGCGGAGCCGCACGCCACTGTCGACCTGAACGTGAGCTTCATGTCGGGCGCCCGGCCGGGAGACGACATCATCGTCGAGGGCCGCGTGCTGAAGGTCGGCCGCACCGTCGCGTTCGGCGAAGCGGAGGCCCGCCGCCGGGGCCAGGATGACCTCATCGCCAAGGGGCGCTGCACCTTCACCATCCTCAAGCGGGGCACATGATGGACCGCGCTGGCCTCCGGCACAGCCCGTTCGTCGAGTACATAGGCGCGCGGCGGGAGGAGATGGGCGAGGGGTTCGTGCGGCTGTCCATCATCGTCGGATCGCAGCACACGAACCCGAACGGCGTCATGCACGGCGGCGTAGTGACGACGATGATGGACTCGGCGATCGGCGGGGCCCTCGGCGCTCTGCGTGGCGGCGACGCCGGGCGGCGCCCGCACGCGACCATCGAGATGAACACCAGCTTCCTGGCGACGGCGAGACTTGGCGACGAAGTCGTGGTCGATGGACGGGTCATCCAGCTGCGGCGGACCGTGGCCTTCGCCGAGGCGGAGGCGCGCCGCCGCAGCGATGGCGAAATTATCGCCAAGGCCCGGCTCACCTTCGGCATCCCGGAGCGGAGGCGCTGATGCCCACCGCGTACATCGGGCTGGGCGCCAACACCGGCAACCGGGAGGCGAACCTGCGCACGGCCCTGCTGGGCATGATGCGCCTGTCGCGGGTGCAGCTGGTTTCGGCGCTGTACGAGACAGATGCTATCGGTCCGGAACAGCCGCCTTTCTACAACGCTGCCTGCCAGATCGACACAGGGCTGGAGCCGCTGGCGCTGCTGCGTTTCCTGAAGGGGTTGGAGGCGGAGGTCGGCCGCCGGCCGGGCGGCGAGCGCTGGGGCCCGCGGCCCATCGACCTCGACATCCTGCTCTACGGAGAGGAGACGCTGGCCAGCGAGGCGCTCGTTATTCCGCACCCGCGCCTGGCGGAGCGGGGTTTCGTGCTGACGCCGCTGGCGGAGATCGCCGCCGTTGTGCGGCACCCCGTGCTGGGCCGCACAATCGCGGACCTGGCCCGTGGCATCGATATGGGCGGCGTCCGCAAGATCGCGGCGGCAGGCTGGGACGGCGTCGCCGGGAGCGGGGGCCAGCGCGTCAGGATCTAGCGGGGTGCTGAAAAATCGGGAGTGCAGAGGGGCGCAGCCCCGGCGCCTGTCCTGAGCGAAGCCGAAGGGTGCTTCGTCCCCGGGCGGGACAAGGGGTCTGGCGACAGGCCTAGGGCTCGGCCCTTCCGGGCTTACATCTAGGCGTTGCTGGCGAGCCGGACAAGTTCGGCCAGCAAGTTGACGATCGATTCGCGGTGCTCCATCGCCAGGCTAGGCGAGAGAGAGAAGACACTGTTCTTCAGGTTCTTCGCACTCGCTGGCCGAGCGCTTGGGATCTGACCTGCCTGGCGCACGTAGGCATCCAGAGCTGGCCTAATTGAAGGATTTTGGTCGGCACTCCAGGGGTCGTAACCGACACTCAGGTCAGTAAGGTTCATCCAACCCGGACGTCCCGGCGGGAATATCCATGCAACAGTCAGGGGCTCCGGCCTGTCCGGCCCCGGCAGGCGGATAGAGACTCCTGCGGATCCCCACTCCATCCGTAGCCCCAGCCCGCGGCACACCTCCAGGAACTCCTGAAGGAATTCTCGATAACGCTCGTCACTCACAGCGGTCAGGAACTTCTCTTCGTCAATGTACTGGGTGGGTGACGGCGGTCGGCGCACAGTGGGTTTTAGGATAGTGCGTGACTCGAAGGCGGATACTCCGTCTCCGCTGAAGCGAACGAGCTCAACCGCGTAAAAACGGGCAGTTGGCATGACGGAGTTTAGGTAGTCCATTGTCCTCAACACGGTCTGAGTGAACCGCTGCGCTACGAGCGCGTAGTGGAAGGCTCCACGGCTCAGCTCCTCTTGAACGCGTTGTTGAACGGCTGAGAATTCCTCGTCAGTCAGCCCGTCCCACACAACCGCGGCTGCCTCGCGCAGGGATTTTTTCGGCTTTAGTCTCTCGTCTCGGCAGTACTGCCCTGCGAAATAGCGTAAAGGTACTGTGGCTTCGAAGTCCTCGAAAGACATCGTCCACAGGTCTGATCCGTAATCGAGCAGTTGGGCTATCGCGGCACGGAAGTCAGTATTTTGGGGGCCGGTCTTGAATTCGACGATGAGCATACTTCCGTCGCGGGTCAACGCTACGAGGTCGACGGCCCCCGACGGGAGAGATGTCTCGCGTCCCACGACCATCAGGGGG
>JBGQEU010000212.1:0-3610 GCA_041496525.1 Dehalococcoidia bacterium | reverse complement strand
CAGCACGACCAGCAGATGCCGCCCCGCCGGCCTGGAATGCCCGCGGGACCGCGAGCCGGGCTCTGGAAACAATGTCTCACTCCTCTTATCCGGCTGATTCGTGTCAGGTGTCTTCATATCTGGACTCACGTAGAGTATATCGCCGCGACAGGGTTACCGCGAGAGAGCCGATTGCGCCCGCGAACCCTAGCGGGGCCTACTTAGGCAAGTACTGGAGCCCAAGGATCCGCACGTCGCTGGTCCCATCGTTTGCGACGTACAGGCGATCCCCCGCGAGGGCCAGGTCTATTGGCCTGCTGCCGGACTCCACCTTCACCTCCGTGACCTGGCTGGACGCGCCGTCAATGACAGAAAGGGTGTCCGAGAAGAAGTTGGCGATGTAGACGCGGTTGTTCGTGACGTCAACGGCGACGGCCTGGGGCGCCTGGCCCACAGCCACAGTAGCCACCACAACTCCCTTCTCCAGGTCAATTACCGCAACGGTGCCCCCTTCCAGGTTGGTCACGTAGGCGCGCTCCCGTGTCGCGTCGATGCCCATGGCGCCAGGACGGCCGCCTACCTGCACCGAGGAGAGCACCTTGTTAGCAGCGATGTCCAGCGCATCAAGTGTGTCCGTGCCCCCGCTGGCTACATACAGGACCCCCTTGTCCTTGCGCAGGGCCAGCGCCCTGGGCTCCTGCACTCCCGTCAGGGCGCCCTTCAGCGTGTTGTCCGCGCCGTCAATGATGGCGACGTTGTTGCTGCGGGAGTTGGCCACGTACACAACGTTCGCCCCATCATCTACGGCCAGGTCCAGGGGGCCGCCGCCCGAAGCCACGCTCGTGACGATCGTGTTAGTGTCCTCATCGATCACGCTGACCGTGTCGCTGGAAGAATTCGCGACGTAGGCGCGGCCGGTCTTTTCGTTCACCGCCACCACGGAGGCGGCCGTGCCGGTCTTCAAGGTAGTGATCACCTGCAGGGTCTTGAGATCAACGATGGACACGGTGCCTTCGCCCTCGTTCGAAGTGAAGAGACGGCCTTTCACGGAATCGACAGCGACGCCCCGCGGCTTGGCGCCCACCTGCACCTTCAACCCGGAAGAGTCTATCGGCGCCTCAGACCCGCCCGATGAGTCGTCGCCGGAGGAGCAGCCGGAGATCAGCCAGAGGCAGGCGGCCAGCGCAATGAGAGACAACAGAGCCAGCCTTCGCATTCCACGCTCGGCCTGACGGCAGGCGCCTTCGCTTGTCATGCAATGGCTATATCACGGCGAGGCGGCCAACGGCAACGCCTCTTGCTGGCCGCAGCCTCCTCCCGCACACTGTAGCCATGCCTTCTTGGCCGGGCGCGACAGCCGTCTGTCTACTCCTGCTCCTCTCGCTCGCGGCGTGTGGCGGCGGAGGTCCGTCACCGACAGCCAGCCCTTCCCCCACGCCATCGGCCGTGTTCAGCGAAAGCGGGCGCGTCACCCTCTACGGCGCGGACCCCGGGGATAACGCCGACGCCATCATCTCCGGCGACTTCAACGGCGACGGCGCCCCGGACCTCCTGCTTGCCGCCGCCTTCGCTGATGGGCCGGACAACGCTCGGCCGGATGCGGGTGAGGCTTACGTCTTCCTGGGGCCATTCGTGCCCGGCGCGACGCTGGACGCGGCCGCTGCGCAGTACAAAGCCGTTATCTACGGAGCCGCGGCGGGCGACCAGCTGGGCAGGGCGGCGGCCAGCGGCGACTTCAACGGCGACGGGATAAGCGACATCGCGCTCGCGGCGCCAAACGGCGATGCTGACAGCGCCCGCGTGGATGCGGGCATCGTGTATATAGTTTTCGGCTCGCGTGGCCTGGGCCGCGACATCACGAGCATCGACCTCGCAACAGGTCCGGCCGACGTGACTGCGCTCGGCGCCGCGGCGGGCGATCTGACGGGATTCACCCTGGCCAGCGCCGACGTTGACGGCGACGGCCGCACAGACCTCTTGGCCGGCGCTTTTCTGTCTGACGGCCGGAGCGGCGACCGCCCTGACAGCGGGGCCGTCTACGCGGTCTACGGAGCGCACATGAGCCCCCACATGGACTTCGCCGCCGGTGAGCAGGATGTCAGGGTGTACGGTGCAGACGCCGGCGACCGGCTGGGCGAGGAGATCGGCGTGGGCGATGTGAATGGGGACGGGCACCCCGACCTCATCGCTGCCGCCACCTTCGCCGACGGGCCCAAGAACGACCGTGAAGCCGCGGGCGAGGTGCACGTCTTGCTTTCGCCGCTGCCGCCAAGTCTTGACCTGGCCACGGCGCAGTCTGACCTGACCGTTCTGGGCGCGGACCCCGGCGACCAGCTTGGCCACTCGCTCGCAATAGGCGATACCAACGGGGACGGGTACGCGGACTTGTGGATGGGCGCCGTAAGCGCCGACGGGCCGGAGAACGGCGCAGACCTGGAGGGCGAGGTGCGCCTGGTGCTGGGCGCCCGCAACTTGCCCAGCTTCGTCGATACCGCCGCCGGGCCGGGCGCCGCGCTGATCTACGGCCCCGGGGCCAAGGCTCGCCTGGGCCGCAGCGCTGCCAGCGGCGACTTCAACGGGGACGGGTTGGCGGACCTGCTGATCGCCGCGCCGGACGTTCAAGAGCGCCGCGGCAGCGTGTACGTTGTCCTTGGCCGCAGCGACACATCCACGTATCCGCAGAGCGCCGCCGATGCCGACTTTGCCCTGACCGGACTGGACGCCGGGGATATTCTGGGCCACGAATCCTTCGGCATGCCGCCCATTGGCGCCGCGGACCTGAACGGCGACGGCCGGGCCGAGATGCTGGCGAGCGCTCCAGCGGGCGACGGCCCGAACAACGACAGGACGGACGCCGGCGAGGCTTACGCGATTTTCCTGCAGCCGCGCTCTTAGGGGGACCAGGCGGGGGCCGTGTCAGCCACTGTGTTGTCGGTGAGCTTCTTCAGGCCGGAGCCATCAAGCCGCACGATGTATATCTCGAAGTCGCCGTCACGATCGGAGCTGAAAGCGATCCACTTGCCGTCCGGCGACCATACCGGCCACTCATCTCTGCCATCGTCGTTGGTCACGCGCAGCGGGTTGCTGCCGTTCGCGTCCATCACATAGATCTCGTCGTTGCCGTCGGTGTTGGTTACAAAAGCGATCTTGGAGGCATCCGGAGAGAGGGCCGGGAAGGTAGCCATGACGGAATTCTCCTTATAAAGAGAGCTTAGGTCCTGGCCGTCTGCCTTCACCGAGCAGATCTGGAGCGCCGAGCCCGCTCCCCAGGAGCCGCGGTACAGGATATGCTGTCCGTCCGGGTACCAGCCACCCGGGAATCCGCCGGCGCACTCCTGGTCCGCAACTGCCGGGAATAGTTTCTCCAGCACAGCCGTGGCACCGCTGCCGTCGGCGTTGGCAACCCAGAGGTAGCCTCTCGCAGGGTTCCTGAAGCTGTAGAAGGCGATGCGCTTGCCGTCCGGCGACCACCGTGGCTGCCCGTCCACCGCGCCGTCGTTAGTCAACTGCTTCACGCTGCCCCCGGTGGCATCCATGGTCCAGAGATCAGACTGGTGGCCGCGCCCGGAGCTGAAGCCGATCAGCGTTCCGTCAGGGGACCACCAGGGATCATCCTCATCCGCCGGGGTCT
>JBGQEU010000211.1:0-3612 GCA_041496525.1 Dehalococcoidia bacterium | reverse complement strand
GGAGTGGGCGTCATCGCACGTATATTCTAGCGGGTCGGCGAAGTAGCAGGTTCCGGGGCCCGGAGGGCAGCGGCCGAGTTCACTACTGACACCTTGGCGTTCGCCGTTCTTGATGAGGGGAGTATCCTATCTCTGATATGCATGCGATCGATCTCTTCCACCCCGCCGTGCGGGCCTGGTTCGAGGGGCGGTTCAAGGCGCCTACTCCGGCCCAGGCGGACGGCTGGCCGCAGGTCATGGCCGGCCGCGACACCCTCATCTCGGCGCCCACCGGCTCCGGCAAAACCCTGGCGGCGTTCCTGGTCAGCATCGACGGTCTGCTGAGGCAGGCCGAAGAGTCCCGGCTGGAGGACAGGATCGAGGTCGTGTACGTCTCGCCCCTGAAGGCGCTGAGTAACGACATCCAGCGCAACCTGGAGGAGCCGCTGGCGGAGATCGCGCAGGTGATGCGGGAGATGGGACACCCGGCGCCGGAGATCCGGACGGCCCTGCGGACGGGCGACACCACGCAGGCAGAGCGGCAGCAGATCATCAAGCGACCGCCACATATCCTGATCACGACGCCGGAGTCGCTGTACCTGATGGTGACAGCCGGGCGCAGCCGCGAGGTACTGCGCACGGTGAAGACGGTGATCATCGACGAGATACACGCTCTGGTCCGCGACAAGCGAGGGAGCCACCTGGCGCTGACCCTGGCGCGGCTGGACCACATCTGCGGGCAGCGCCCGTCGCGCATCGGCCTTTCGGCGACGGTGAAGCCGATCGAGGAGGCGGCGCGCTTCCTGGTCGGGGCCGACCACGTGCGCGCGGCCGGTACGCCGGAGTGCGCGATCGTGGACTCCGGGCACCAGCGGGACATCGATTTGCAGATAGAGACGCCGCCGACAGACCTGGAGGCCGTCTGCTCCGCCGAACAGTGGAGGGACATTTACGACCGCCTGGCGGCGCTGGTGCAGGAGCACCGCACGACGCTCATCTTCGTGAACACGCGGCGGCTGGCGGAGCGGGTGGCGTTCCACCTGGCGGAGCGCATCGGCGAGGAGCACGTCGGCTCGCACCACGGCAGCCTGTCGAAGGAGCGGCGTCTGACGCTGGAGCAGCGGCTGAAGGCAGGCGAGATGAAGGCGCTGGTGGCCACGGCCTCTCTGGAGCTGGGCATCGACATCGGCGCCGTGGACCTGGTGTGCCAGCTGGAATCGCCCCGCAGTATAACCACGTTCCTGCAGCGGGTGGGCCGCTCCGGGCATGCGCTGGGACTGACGCCGAAGGGCTGCCTCTTCCCGACCACCCGCGACGAGCTGATCGAGTGCGCGGCGTTGGTGCGGGCCGTGAAGGCCGGGCGGCTGGACCGGCTGCAGCCGCCCGTGGCGCCGCTGGACATCCTGGCTCAGCAGGTCGTGGCGGAGGCCGCCTGCGAGCCCTGGCGGGAGGACGACCTGTACGAGCTGGTGCGCCGGGCCGCTCCGTACGAGGGCCTCCAGCGTAAGGACTTCGACGAGGTCATCGAGCTGATGAGCGAAGGCATCGCGGTGGGCACCGGCCGGGCGGGGGCCTACCTGCACCGCGACCGCATCAACGGCACGGTGCTCGGGCGGCGCGGCGCCCGGATGACGGCGATCCAGTGCGGCGGCGCCATACCGGAGGTGGCCGACTACCGCGTGATCGCGGAGCCGGAAGGGACCTTCATCGGGACACTGGACGAGGACTTCTCGATCGAGAGCATGGCGGGCGACATCATCCTGCTGGGCACCACCTCCTGGCGGATCCGGCGCATCGAGGCCTCAGGCGTGGTGCGGGTGGAGAGCGCCCATGGCCTGCCCCCCAGCGTCCCATTCTGGAACGGCGAGGCGCCCGGGCGCACGCTGGAGCTGTCAGAAGAGGTCTCCAAGCTGCGAGAGGATATCGTGCAGCGCCTGGACCGCGGCGAGCTTACCGGCTGGCTGCAGAAGGAGTGCGCCGTGGCGGCGGAGGCGGCGGAGCAGATGGCGCGCTATGTGCGGGCACAGAAGGACTCCATCGGCGTCGTGCCCACGCAGCGGGACATCGTCTTCGAGCGCTTCTTCGACGAGGCCGGGGGGATGCAGCTCGTCGTGCACGCGCCCTTCGGCGGCCGCATCAACCGGGCCTGGGGGCTGGCGCTGCGCAAGCGGTTCTGCGTGGGGTTCGACTTCGAGCTGCAGGCGGCGGCCAGCGATGACGCCATGCTGCTCTCGATCGGCCCCCAGAACAGCTTCCCCCTGGAGGACATGTTCGGGCTCGTGCAGACCGCGTGGGTCGAGGAGTCGGTGCAGCAGTCCCTCTTGCTGGCGCCCATGTTCACGGCCCGCTGGCGCTGGAACGCCACGCGGGCGCTGGCCGTCCTGCGCCAGCGGCAGGGCAAACGCGTGCCGCCGCCCATCCAGCGCATGCGCTCCGATGATCTGATGGCAGCGGTGTTCCCACGGCTGGTGGCCTGCCAGGAGAACGTGACGGGGCCGATCGAGATCCCCGACCATCCGCTGGTGCGGCAGACGGTGCACGATTGCCTGACCGAGGCGATGGATATGGACGGGCTGAAGGACGTGCTGCGGCGGATAGAAGAAGGCGAGATCCGGCTGCACGCGCGGGACACGACGGAGCCGTCGCCCTTCGCCCACGAGATGGTGAACTCCAAGCCGTACACATACCTGGACAACGCGCCGCTGGAGGAGCGGCGGGCGCGGGCGGTCGTGCTGCGGCGGACGCTGCCCGACAACGCCCGCGACCTGGGTGTCCTGGACCCGGAGGCCATCGAGAGGGTCGGGCAGGAGGCGTGGCCCCAGCCGCGCGACGCCGAGGAGCTGCACGATGTGCTGCTGGGGCTGCTGGCGCTGCGGGCGTCCGAGGCGCTGGAGTGGGAGCCGTGGTTCGACGAGCTGGTGGCGGTCGGACGGGCGGCAGTCTTGGAGACGGCGGGCGGTGGGAGGTTGTGGTTCGCAGCGGAGAGCCTGCGGGCGATCGAGAAGCTGTACCCGGGCGGCACTATCAGGCCCGCCTTAGGCGGGTTGCCGCCGGAACTGCTCGGCGATGTGGATGAGGACCAGGCGCGAATATTGCTGGTGCGCGGTCATATCGAGTGCCTGGGCCCGGTGACGGCTGCTGAGCTGGCGCAGCGGACGGCCATGACCGCCGGTCAGGCGACGTCCGCGCTGGCCCGGCTGGAGGGCGAAGGCGCCGTCCTGCGCGGCCGGTTCCGGGCCGGGCTGGACGAGGAGGAGTTCTGCGACCGGCGGCTACTGGCTCGCATCCATCGCTACACGCTGGACCGGCTGCGACGGGAGATAGAGCCGGTGAGCGCCCAGGACTTCCTGCGCTTCCTCCTGCGCTGGCAGCACGTGGCGCCGGGCACGCAACTGGAGGGCAAGCGCGGCCTGCTGGAAGCGATCACGCAGCTACAGGGGTTCGACGTACCGGCGGTGGCGTGGGAGCGTCACATCCTGCCGGCCCGCGTCGCGGCGTACCGTGGATCATGGCTCGACGACGTGTGCCTCTCGGGTGATGTGGCGTGGGCGCGGCTGGCGGTGCGCCGGAACGGGGACAATGGCCGGCCGGCGGCGACGTCGTCGGCGACGCCGATCTCGCTCGCCCGCCGGG
>JBGQEU010000210.1:0-3612 GCA_041496525.1 Dehalococcoidia bacterium | reverse complement strand
CTCACCGGCGGGCGGGCGCAGGGCCAGTGGGGCCACCGCCTGGCCCCAGGGCTGCACGGTGGCGGTCCCCAGACGTGCGTGCACAGGCCCGGACGGGATCATGTCCACCGTCTGCGCCAGAATTCGGATGCTCTGCCGCATCTCCGCGACTCGCACGGCGAAACGATCGTAGGCATCGCCGCTGGTCCCCACCGCAATGTCGAATTCCACCTTGTCGAAGGCGGCGTACGGGTCCGCTTTCCGGATGTCCCAGGCCACACCGCTGGCCCGCAGCATGGGCCCGCTGACGGAGTGCGCTATCGCTTGCTGCGGGGTCAGGACGCCGACGCCGCGGGAGCGGGCCACGATGATCTCGTTGTCCAGGAGCAGGTCTTCGTACTCCGCCAGCCGTTTCGGCAGCTCCTTCGTCAGCCGTTGCAGAATGGGCAGGAACTCCGGCGGGATGTCCTTGGACACACCGCCGATGCGCATGTAGTTCAGCGTCAGGCGAGCGCCGCAGGCCATCTCGAACAGGTCCAGGATCTTCTCGCGGTCCCGGAACATGTGCATGACCGGCGTCTGCCAGGCCCCGCAGTCGTTGGCGAAGATGCCCACTGCCATCGCGTGGCTGGCGAACCGCTGTAGCTCGGACATCATCGTCCGCAGCCAGAGCGCCCGTTCCGGCACTTCGATCTCCATCAGCTTTTCGACGGCCATCACGTAGGCCAGGTTTCCGGTCATCGCCGCCAGATAGTCCGTGCGGTCAGTAAAGGGGATGTTCTGCGTGTAGGTGCGCTCCTCGGCCAGCTTCTCCATCGAGCGATGGAGGTATCCCATGACCATGTCGGCGTCGATGATCTTCTCGCCGTCCAAGGTCAGGCGCAGGCGGAAGACGCCGTGCGTGCTGGGATGCTGCGGCCCGACGTTGACGACGAAGGGCTCGGTCTTCATCGACACGTCTACCCCCGCCCGGATAGCTCTTTCCCCGGCTCTCCCGGGAACCTCTCGAGGCCCGGCATCAGACCGCTGGGCAGGTTCAGGAAGTCCTTGCGCAGCGGATAACCGGCGAACCCTTCCCAGAGAAAGATGCGCCGCAGGTCCGGGTGGCCCTCAAAGTGTATGCCCATGAGGTCGTAGGCCTCGCGCTCCTGCAGGAGGGCGCCCGGCCACACGGAAACAAGCGATGGCACGGCGGGGTTGTCGCGGTCGTGCGTCTGCGCCTTGATCACCGTCAACCGGTTCAGCCGTATCGATTCCAGGTGGTAGACGACCTCGAAGTACGTGAGCCGGTCGACCGCCGTCAGAGAGCTGAGGAACCCGAACTGCAGGTCAGGGCCGTCGCGCAGGAAAGTGCAGACCTCGATCAGCCGCTGGGGGTCGATGACCGCGGCCTCCGGCGCGGCCTCGATTGCTGCGCCCGGAAACTTCTGGTCGATCTGGTGAGCGATGTCCAGGCCTGTCAGGACGGCGGTCATCGCCTACATCCGCGCCGGACAGGGCTCTCGGCTGCTCTCAGGGCACGCGCTATGTCCATTCGAGGGCTTTCTTCCGCCAGGCGTACAGCAGTCCGATGAGCAGGACGATGACGAAAGTCAGGACCTCAATGAAGCCGGCTACGGCCACGCGGGAAGAAGAGACGGCCCACGGATACAGGAAGACGGCCTCCACGTCGAAGATGACGAAGAGCAGCGCGAAGTAGTAGTACCGGAAGTTGAACTGCACCCAGGCCGGGCCCTCCGTCTCCACCCCGCACTCGTAGGTGTCCTCTTTGATCTTGTCCGGGCGCTCCGGCCGGATGCCGAGCCGCCCCAGCAGCCAGGAGCTGCCGATGCCGCCGAGAGGAAAGAGCAGCGCTAGCAAGACAAGGAACCCGACTTGACCCCACTCAGGCAGCATGGCAATAAACAAAGTTTGTGAATTTTATCCTTTGCTGTTGGCGGCGAGTATAGCACAGGGCATATGCACGAACAATGGCCAGCCCGCGGCTCCCGACGCCACTCCCGGACTCGCATTCTTGACACCGCCGCGCGCCCTTCAATACCATCGGGGCTGCCCCGCACAACCCAGCGTGTCCACATCAAAGGAGCGCGCATGCCTCAAGAGGGATACCGCAAACCCCTGCCTTCGCCCAGTCCGGAAACGCAGCCCTTCTGGGCCGCCTGCAAACGGCACGAGCTATCCCTGCCTTTCTGCCGCTCCTGTCAGCAGTTCCACTTCTACCCGCGCGCGTTCTGCCCCCACTGCGGCGGCCGCGACATCGAGTGGCGGACGGCCAGCGGCCGCGGCAAGGTCTACACCTTCGCCATCCAGTACCGCGCCTGGCACCCCGGCTGGTCGGACGACGTGCCATACGTCACCGCCCTCGTGCAGCTAGACGAAGGGCCGCGCCTCTTCACGAACATCATCGGTGTCGAGCCCGACCCCCGGAACCTGCGCTGCGACATGCCGGTAGAGGTCGTTTTCGAAGACGTCAGCGATGAGATATCCCTCCCCAAGTTCCGGCCGACGGCCGCGCGCGGGGCGTCGCGACCCCGTTCCCGGAGCCGCCGTGGTTGACCCTGGCGCGAAGGAAAAGGCCGGCTGGCTGAAGCGCATCGCCATCGTAGGGGCCGATGAGTCGGACGAGATCGGCATCGTGCCGCACAAGTCCAGCTTGCAGCTCCACGCCGAGGCGGCCCTTAACGCGCTGGAGGACGCCGGCATCCAGAAGTCCGAGGTGGACGCCATCCTCACGGCCGGCGCTGGGTGGTCGGCCAGCCTGCAGATCGCGGAGTACCTCGGCATCCAGCCCACGTACACGGACAGCACCTCGGTCGGTGGCTCGTCCTTCGTCATCCATGTCGAGCACGCCGCCGCGGCCATCGCCGCCGGCCTCATCAACGTCGCCCTGATAACGCACGGCCAGAGCGGCTACTCGGACCGGTTCCGCGGTGGCGGCCGGCGCGACATGGAGGCCTGGGCGCCCGCCGCCCAGTTCGAGAATCCCTACCATGTAGGCGGCGCGCCCACCCAGTACTCGATGGCCTGCATGCGTCACATGCACGAGTTCGGCACAACGCACGAACAACTGGCCGAGATCGCCGTGGCGACGCGCAAGTGGGCCATGCTCAACCCCAAGGCCATGATGCGAGACCCCATCACCATCGACGATGTGCTCTCGTCCCGCTGGGTCAGCTACCCGTTCCACCTGCTCGACTGCTGCCTGGTCACCGACGCCGGCGGCGCCGTGGTCGTCACCAGCGCCGCCCGCGCCCGCGACTGCCGCAAGAGGCCGGTCTGGGTGCTGGGCTCCGGCGAAGCGACGACACACCAGACGATCATGAGCATGCCGGACTTGACGACGACGCCGGCCGCCATCTCCGGCCCCCGCGCCTTCCAGATGGCGGGAGTCCGCCACCAGGACATCGATGTCGTCGAGGTCTACGACTCCTTCACCTACACGGCGCTCGTCACCCTGGAGGCGCTGGGCTTCTGCCAGAAGGGCGAAGGCGGCGCCTTCGTGTCCGGTCAGCGGACCGCGCCCGGCGGCGACTTCCCCATGAACACCAACGGCGGTGGCCTCTCCTACACCCACCCCGGCATGTACGGCATGTTCTTGCTCATAGAGGCCACGCGACAGTTGCGCGGCGAATG
>JBGQEU010000209.1:0-3619 GCA_041496525.1 Dehalococcoidia bacterium | reverse complement strand
GTACGAGCGGACCATCGCGGCCATGTGGGCGAGCAACGCAACGTTGAGGAACGGCATGTCGCAGGCCACGACCAGGACATGGCTGGTCCGCGCGGCGGCGAGCGCGGCGCGGATGCCGTCCAGCGGACCCAGCCCACGGCCGCTGTCGACGGCCTCCGCCACGCCCGGCGAGAGGTCCCGGTAGCGGCCCGGCCGGTCGACCACGAGGAGGACTCTGGCGCATACTGCGGCGGCCTTCTCGCACGTGGCTTGCACCAGCGGGCGGCCGTCGGGCAGAAGCAGAAGAGCCTTGTCCCGGCCCAGCCGCCGGGAAGCGCCGCCGGCCAGCACGGCGCCTGTCAGGTCGTCTCTCGGCTGGACCGGGTCAGTCGAGGCCGTGGATGATCTCCGTCTCGTAGTCGACGATCTCGGCATCGAGCCGTTCCGACCGGATGAAGGAGATGACGGAGGCCAGCACCTGGTCGGCGTGCCGCTCGCTATTGCTGACGCAGGTCACGCCCAGCGCCACCATCTGCCAGGAGTCCTGGTCATCGATCTCCGCCGCCGAGACGTTGAACCGATTGTGCAGGCGAGACAGCACAGACTTGATCACCTGTCGCTTGCCCTTGAGGGAATGGTTCTCGGGCAGGCGCAGCGATATGCGACAGACGCCGATCGTCATGGCCATCACAACGGGCGGTGCAAGGGGGCGTCAGGCGCGATTTCCGCACGTCTTTCCCCTGGCCCTTCGATATTCGCTGCCTGGCCGGAGAGGCTGTCATCCTCCGGGAGAGCGGCCGTCTCCAGCTCCGGGAGCGGCGGCAGGTCTGACGGCTTCCCCAGCCCGAAGTGCTCCAGGAACCGGAACGTGGTCCCGTACAGGTACGGCCGTCCGGGCGACGGCGACCGGCCGACTTCGGCGATCAGCCCCCGCGCCCGCAGCGTGGCGATCCCCCAATCGCAGCTCTTGCCCAGGATCCGCTCCAGTTCCGGCCTCGTGATCGGCTGCCTGTAAGCGATCACCGTAAGCGTCGCGAGGGCGGCCCCGGAGAGCCGGCTGTCTTCGTCCACTCCCAGGAACCGCTCCACGTAAGGCGCGGCCTCCGGCGCCGAACCCATCTGCACAGCCGTCCCCGTCCGCTGGATCCGAAAGCCCCGTCCGCGGCTCTCCTCCGCGATCTCCTCCACCGCCTGCTCCACGTCCTGCTCGCTGCTCTCCGTAATACGGGCCAGCGTACCGATCTCGACGGGGTCGTCGGCCACAAAGAGGATACTCTCGATGGCGAGCTTCAACCGCGCGATGCCGCGTTCAGGCAGCATGTGAGCGCCTATTGCTGGTGATACTCAGGCGGCTGTTCGCTGCCCGCAGCCTCGCCGTTCGCGCCGGCCCCTGGCGGTGGCTCATCGTGCTCCGCCGGGCCCGGGGACGCGGGCGCCGCCGCGGCTTCCTCCGGCGGCGACTCCACGCGCTCATCGACGGTCTCCAGCGCGCTCACGTCTGGCTCCGCCTCGATCGCCGGTGGCGGGGGCGACGGCGGCTGCGTGACAGACGAGGCGACGGGTCCCGGCCGGGCCGCGCCGAAGGCGATGCGCACAGCGGGCAGTCTGGCCAGCGGCAGGCCCAGGTCCGTCTGGATCGTATCGACGACAACGCGGCCCGCCTCCTGCGTGACCAAGGCGACGTTGGCGGAGGCACTGACAGTCAGATCGAGGTTGGCGTCGATCCCTTTGGCGCTGGCGGACACCCGGGCTCTGGCCGCCTCCACCAGCGGCAGGGCGATCAGCGCCTCCTCCAGCCGCAGGCGAAGGGCGTCTGCGGGCACGATCGTGGTAGCGCCGGCCTGCTCGATCCGCAGCTCTTTGACCTGCTCCTCCGGCGACAGCTCTATCACGATCACCAGCAGCGCCAGGACGGCGGCCGTGAGCGCGGCCAGGCTGACGATCAGGCGCCCCGACGTCGTGCGGTGGTCGTCGAGGTACTGCACGAAATCCTGGAGGCGGTTCACGGTGTCCTTGTCGGCGGACCAGGTGAGGAAGACGATGACGCCCATCAGGATGACCCAGAGGGCGGCGAGCAGGACGATGATGCTGCGGTTAGTCTCGTTCATGAGCTGAGAGCCGGGGCCGGCGCGACCACGCCGATTACGTTTTCGCCTTCGACGCTGGCCAGGTGCACCGGCAGCAGCCGGTTGGTGAGGTCGACGCCGGCGGCAGTGTAAACGCGAATGTAGTTGCCGGTCAATCCCTGCCAGCGCCCGCCCGCCTCCCGCTCCCATAGCACCTCCATCGTGCGGCCCAGAAACCGCCGCCGAAAAGCGTAGGAGGACTCGCGGGCCAGGTCCAGAAGGCGTTCCAGGCGCTCCCGCCTTACCTGTGACGGCAGGTGTCCCTTCATCTGGGCAGCGCCGGTGTGCGGGCGGCGGGAGTACGGGAAGGCGTGGATGGCGGCGAAGCCGATCTCCTGGCACAGCGCGGACGTCCGCTCGAAGTCTTCGCCGGTCTCGCCCGGGAACCCGGCGATGACGTCGGTGGTGATCGCGACATCCGGGATGTTCTCGCGGATCAGGCCGACGGCGCGGCGGTACTGTCCGGCGGTGTAGCGGCGGCGCATTCGCTTCAGCACCGCGTCGGACCCGCTCTGCAGCGGCAGGTGGAAGTGCGGGCAGAGACGGCGGTCGCGCCAGAGCCGAACGAGCTCCGGCGAGATATCCTGCGCCTGCAGCGAAGACAGACGAATGCGCGGCACGGAGGTGCTGTCCAGCAGCTCCTCGAGAAGACGCCGCGGCCCCCCCCGCTCGCTCCAGCCCAGATCGCGGCCGTAGTTGCCCAGCTGCGTGCCCGTCAGCACTACCTCGACCGCGCCTTCCGCCTCGCGCTGCCGCACCTGCTCCACGACTCGCTCAACAGGCACGCTGACCTCACGGCCGCGCGTGTAGGGGACGATGCAGAAGGCGCACAGCTCGCTACAGCCCTCCTGGATCTTGATGAACGCGCGCGTCCGCAGGCCGCTGGCGAACGGCGCCGGGCAGCCGGCGGCAGGGTCGCCGCGCTCTTGCAGCCGCTCGAGCAGACGCTCCGGGATCGAGGGCTTGTCCGCGTTGCCGGCGACGATATCGGCGCCGGTGACCGCAGCGATGCCGGCGGGGGCGGTCTCGGCGTAGCAGCCGGTGAGCACTATCTGCGCGTCCGGGGAGAGCCGCCGGGCCAGGCGCACCAGGTGCCGGGCTTTGCGATCGGCGACGTGCGTGACGGAGCAAGTGTTGATGACGAAGGCGTCGGCGCCGACGGCCGGGCGGTCCACCACGCGCGCCCCGTTCCGGCCGAGGCTACGCGCAATCGCCTCGGAATCGGCCTGGTTCAGCTTGCAGCCGAGGGTGAGGACGGCGACCGTGGGGCGCTCTTCTGCCATATGCGGCCATCATAGCCCCGCGCCGCAGCGCCGTACAGCAGCGGTACGACGGGCTTAGCCGCAGCGCGAGTAGCCGCAGACCGGGCAGGTGGCGCAACCCTCGCCGTGAACGAGCGGGCCGCCGCAGTCCGTGCAGCGGGCGTGGCGGAACAGGTTTAGCCGTAGCTGAGTCGCCGGGACGCTTGCTGTCATGCTTTTTGCTGCCATTTCGGCCTCCTCCAGGTCGGATAT
>JBGQEU010000208.1:0-3661 GCA_041496525.1 Dehalococcoidia bacterium | reverse complement strand
GATACGATCACACCTGCGTCCTCACCAACGCGGGCGGCGTCAAGTGCTGGGGCCGCAATAACTTCGGCCAGCTCGGCGACGGAACCACCACGGACAGCACAACGCCGGTCGACGTTTCCGGCTTGACCAGCGGAGTGACCGCCGTCAGTGTGGGCAGTGAAGCCTGGGATCACACCTGCGCCCTCACCAGCGCGGGCGGCGTCAAGTGCTGGGGCCATAGCAACGGCGGCGATCTCGGCGACGGCACTTTTGGCGACCCAAGTTGCTCATGCCGCAAGACGCCGGTAGACGTCTCTGGCCTCACTGGCGGCGTCGCCGCCATCAGTGCTGGCAGCTACCACACGTGCGCCCTTACCACGGCGGACGGCGTCAAGTGCTGGGGCAACAACTTCTCCGGCCAGGTCGGCGACGGCTCGACACTTACTTATAGGACAACCCCGGTAGACGTCTCTGGCCTCACTAGCGGCGTCGCCGCCATCAGCGCCGGTGCCCTCCACACCTGTGCCCTTACCACGGCGCACGGCGCCAAGTGCTGGGGGCTCAACGCTTTCGGCGAGGTCGGCGACGGCACCAACAGCAAACGCCTCGTACCGTTCGACGTCTCCGGTCTCACCAGCGGTGTCTCTGCTGTCAGCGCCGGCGGCTACCACACCTGCGCTGTCACCACCGGCGGCGGCGTCAAGTGCTGGGGGCTCAACGCCGACGGCGAGCTGGGCGACGGGGGAGCACCATACAACAGCTTTATTCCGGTCGACGTCTTCGGCCTGACCAGCGGCGTCGCTGCCGTCAGCGCTGGTGGCGGCATCCCAGCCAACGGACACGAACACACCTGCGCCGTGACCACCGGGGGTGGCGTCAAGTGCTGGGGATACGGCGTCGATGGTCAGCTCGGCGACGGTACGAAAGGCGAGCCGTACCCAGGTTGCTTCTGCCGCATCACTCCTGTCCAGGTCATCGGCCTGACCAGCGGCGTCGCCGCCGTTAGCGCGGGATACTTGCACACCTGCGCCCGCACAAACGCCGGCGGCGTCATGTGCTGGGGCTTGAACGACAACGGCCAACTTGGCAATGGCACGAAGACAGGACCAGACCAGTGCAGCGTCTATGCCTGTAGCCTCACGCCGGTGGATGTCTTCGGCTTCGGGTCGACGCCGACGCCCTCGCCGTCGCCTACCCACACGGCGACGCCGACTCCCACCCACACGCCGACGCCGACACCCACCCATACGCCAACTCCTTCGGCAACGCCTGTCGGCCAAACACCCACCCCCACCTCGACTGCCACGCCGACGCCCACACCGACGGCGACGCCGGTTGGCCAGACGCCCGCGCCCACACCAACAGCTACGCCGACTGCCACGGCGACCGCCACACCTACCGTGAGCCCGACGGCAACAGCCACCCCCACACCATCCGGTCGCCTCTGGGGCGGCTTCGACTGCCTGAACGGGATCACCATAGGCGACGCCCAAAAGATCGCCCGCAAGTTGATCCAGCTCGCGATTAGCCAGGGCGTAGGCTGCCCGGCGCTGGGAGCGCAGGTGACCGTCAACGGCACCCCGCGCATCTGGGGCGACTTCGATTGCCTGAACGGCATGACTATCGGCGACGCGCAGAAGGTCGCGCGCTACCTCATCCAGCTAGCCGTCAGCCAGGGCGCCGGCTGCCCGCAGCCCGGCCAGGACGTGCAGGTTTCGTGATCGCGGCGCGACGGCTTAACGTCATCTTCGAGTTCCCTCAGCTCTAGTCGAACCGCTCCGCCCCGAACGCTGCCAGCAGCGGGTCCGAGCGGCCTTCCAGCACCAGGTCCGCCACCAGCTTGCCGGTGATGGGCGCCAGCAGGATGCCGTTGCGAAAGTGCCCGCAGGCCAGGTACAGGTTATCGCGCCCCGGCACGCCGCCGATGATCGGCCAGCCGTCCAGGGAGCCCGGCCGCAGGCCCGCCCACGTGCTGGCCACCTCCGCGTGGCGCAGGCCGGGCGCCAGGTCCGCCGACATGCGCTTCAGGCCGGACACTGCGCGGCCGGTGTTCGTCTTTCGGAAGCCCACGTCCTCCACAGTAGCGCCCGCGAAGAGGAAGCCCCGCGGCTTCGGCACCAGGTAGCCGTGGTCGCCCCAGACCGCGTGTCGCACCGCGTTTGAGCGGTAGGCGATCATCTGGCCCCGCATCGGCGGCGTCTTCACACGAAAGCCTGCCCGCGCGGCGAGGCCGCCCGTCCAGGGCCCGCTGGCGAGGACCACGGCGTCGGCGGAGAAGTCTCCAAGGCTCGTGCGGACGCCGGTCACGCGCGAGCCGCTCCGCCGGAAGCCGGTCAGCGTCGCCCCGGGTCGTAGTTCGGCGCCCAGCTGCTGCGCGCTGCGGGCCAGCGCCTGCGTCATCAGGCCGGGGTTGACGTGCTTCTCCTTCGGCGAGTAGGCCGCGCCGATGATGTGCGGCGAGAGGCCCGGCTCCAGCAGGCGCACCTCATCGCGGCCTATCCACTGCGTCGGCACACCGTTTTCATCCTGACGGCGCGCGTGCGCCCGCAGCGGCCCCACCGTCGCCTCTGATTCGGCGACCACGAGGATGCCCGACTCGACGCACTCCACATCGATGCCGGAGCGCGTCTGCACGTCCTCGATCACCTGCGGGTAGAGGGCAACGCTGGCGAGGCAGATATCGCGGAACGGGCCGGGCGCAACGGCCCCGGCGGGCGGGATCAGCATCCCGGCCGCGGCCCCGGACGCCTCGCCGCCAATCTCGCCGCGTTCCAGGATGACGGCCGTCGCGCCCACCTTCTGGAGATAGTAGGCAATAGCGCAGCCGATGATGCCGCCACCGACGACGAGGACTCTCATGGGAACACGGAACTGGGAACTGGAGGCATGGGCGGGATATTCACGGCCACTACTGCACCGCCGTAGGCGCAGGGGTTTGGAAGCCGCGGCAGACGATCTCCACGGGCTCGTTGAAGCGGCTGAAGGTTGCCACGGTGGTGCCCGTGAAGCCGTATGGATCGTGTTGGGTGGTTTCTGCCCGCAAGAGATACAGCGTGGCTTTGGAGACGTACTCGACGCTAGACACGAGGAATGCTCCTTCGATGCTGGGTGACATGAAATCGTAGGTAACGATGTACGCAGCCTCGTCTTGGTAGACGGTATCGGCGAGCCGCACGTTGTGTGCTTCAGTGGCGCCGAATTGCTTGTCGCTGGGCGAAGAAATGCCTCCTGTCGCCCGCTTGTAGCGGGGCCAGGGGATGGAAAACCGTTTGGTGTAAGCGACTTGCCACTCGGTCCAGCCAGTCGGAGACCTGTTTCTTCGCCAGGTCGTGGTTCCCGTGGTGCAGCTTGTGGGCTCTTCTTGTCCTGCAGACCGGAGCTGTGCTTTGTCTGGCGCCTCGAAGTCGGAGACGCCGCCGTCTTCTGTCGCGCGCATGGACGTCAATTGGTTCATCGCTTGATCCGACATCCGAAGAATGTCGAGGGCGTCCAATGCGACGGAGGGAGAGACTGTGCTGGGCTCCGGCGACGGACTAGCTGAGGGGCCACCTCCCGAGCAGGCAGCGGCGGCGACCAGCGTCGCGAGGAGGATGATCGCAACGCGCATATACCTTAGACGTCCACCAGCACGCGCTGGTTCCACCCCTACCCGCCGCCCACCGCGCGCACGATCTCCACTACG
>JBGQEU010000207.1:0-3712 GCA_041496525.1 Dehalococcoidia bacterium | reverse complement strand
CGTGGATGATGATGGGCTCGGCGATGATGCTGCCGATGGTCATGCGGGGGTTGAGCGAGGCGTAGGGGTCCTGGAAGATCATCTGCATGTTGCGGCGCATGCGGCGCAGGTCGCCGCCCTTCATCGTCGTCAGGTCCTTGCCGTTGAAGACGACCGATCCGCCCGTCGGCTTGTAGAGGAGGAGCACAACGCGCCCCAGCGTCGTCTTGCCGCAGCCGCTCTCGCCCACCAGACCCAGCGTCTCGCCGCGGCGGATGTCGAACGACACACCGTCCACAGCCTTCACGTCGGCGACCTTGCGCTGGAAGAGGATGCCGGAGGTGACGGGGAAGTACATCTTGAGGTCGTGCAACTGCACGATCTTCTCGCCGGGAGCACCGGTCTGGGGCGCCTGGGGGACCTGTTCAACAGTCATCGGGCAACCTTCCTTCGGCAGGACATACTTCTAACTGGCGGGCGCGGCCGGGACGGCCCTGGTCTTGGCTACGCGCTCCCACTCCCAGCAGGCGCTGTAATGCGCATCGGCGACGGCCAGCAGGGGCGGGTTCTCTTCCTGGCAGCGCTCGACGGCGAAGCGGCAGCGGGGCCGGAAGGGGCAGCCGCTGCCCATGTGGATGAGGTCCGGGGGCATGCCTTCAATCGGATCCAGCTTCTCCTTGCGCACCTGGTCCAGGCGCGGGACCGACTTCAGCAGGCCCAGCGTGTACGGGTGCAGGGGGTGGTGGTACAGCTCCAGCGCCGAGGCCGTCTCCACCACCTTGCCGGCGTACATCACGTTCACGCGGTCGGCGTAGCGGGCCACGACGCCCAGGTTGTGGGTGATGATGATGACGGCGGTGCCCAGCTCGCGGGTGAGGCGGGTGAGCAGCTCCAGGATCTGCGCCTGAATCGTCACGTCGAGGGCGGTGGTGGGCTCGTCGGCCAGCAGCAGCTTGGGGTTGCAGGACAGGGCCATGGCGATCATCACGCGCTGGCGCATGCCGCCGGAGAACTGGTGTGGGTAGTCGCCGATGCGTTGCTTGGCCTCCGGGATGCCGACCATCTCCAGCAGTTCGATGGCGCGCTGGGTGGCCGCCTGCTTGTCCATCTTCAGGTGCAGCTCCAGCGTCTCGGTCAGCTGCCGCCCGATAGTGAGCACCGGGTTGAGGGAAGTCATGGGCTCCTGGAAGATCATGCCGACCTTGTTGCCGCGGATGTGCCTGATCTCTTCCTCATCCATCTTGAGGATGTCCTCGCCCTCAAAGATGATCTCGCCGCCCACGATCTTGCCCGGTGGGTTGGGGATGAGCCGCAGGACGGAGAGAGCGCTCACGGTCTTGCCGCAGCCGCTCTCGCCCACCAGGCCCAGGATCTCGCCGGGCATGACGTCGTAGCTAACCCCCTCGACGGCCTTGACCACACCTTCTTCGGTGTAGAAGTGGGTGCGCAGGTTCCTTACTTGCAGGAGCGGTTCCGCCAATGCTTCCTCCTTAGAATGGGACAGGCGGTCCCGTGGCCAGGCGTGACCGGTAGGTGCGCTGTTCCTCGAACGCTGGGGATGGTGGGGAAGGGGGGACTCGAACCCCCACGCCCGAGGGCACGTGATCCTAAGTCACGCTCGTCTGCCAATTCCGACACTTCCCCGGTTTCTGATGAGAGGCCGGAAGGGGAAGGCGGCGCCGCCGGGTTCGCCGGCCGCCGGACCTCGCATCCAACCTCGATCATCCTGCCTCTCATGGTGGTGGGCCGCCCAGGACTCGAACCTGGAACCCGCTGATTAAGAGTCAGCTGCTCTGCCAATTGAGCTAGCGGCCCTGGGTCAGGCTCCGTTCGCCAGGTTCGCGCAGTATATCACGCGACTGGTGACCGGGCAACCGCCGCGGCGAAGCGCTTCTGGCCGGGGCAGCCGTCTTCATTTTCAGACAAGTCTGCTTCGGAATCAATCGATTGCAGGCCCCCGCGGCCCGTGCGGTGGCTGGGCCGCACCTCGCCGCGCCAGCGTTGACGCGGCCGGAGGGCGGTTGCTACGATGATGCCTGCGGGGCGATTAGCTCAGTTGGCTAGAGCGCAGCGTTGACATCGCTGAGGTCACTGGTTCAAGTCCAGTATCGCCCACCACTTGCGAGAGCAACCAGGAAAAAGGAACAAGAATCAAAGGCGAAGACCGGGACGAGTAGCTGAGGCACGGCCACAGAGAGGCGAGCCCGCCTGAGGCGGGGTGTGAGCGAGCCGGCCCTCCACCCAGCGAAAACCACCCGCGAGCCGGGCCTCGAACGGCCCTCACCACAGCCCTCTCCCGCTTCGTGGGCAAGGGGAGTGGCGAGAGCAGTAGGCGGCCCCGGAGGCGCCCGTTAGCGGCCAAATGAGTCCGTCCTTCGACAAGCTCAGGATGAGTGGAAGGAAGCTCAGGGTGAGCGGAAGGAAGCTCAGGGTGAGCGGCAGGAAGCTCAGGACGAGCGGAAGGGCGGAGAAGCTGGGTGGAACCACGGACGCCCCCCGTCCCACGGGACGGGGGGCGCTTTGCTTGGGAGAAGAGCGAATGCAGAACAGGAAAGGGGCGCTGAGCCGGGGACCGGAACCGATGGCCATGCGGATCATGCGGCTGTGGCTGTGGCTGGTGCCCATCGCTATCGTGGCAGCAGCGGTCGGCTTCTCGGCCCTCGCTGCGCTGGACGGCCGCTGGGGGTTGCTGGCGGTGATGATCGTGATGGGCCTGTTCGGGCTGGGGCTTATGGTGCTGCACTGGTGGTTGCTGTACCGGTTCGGGGCCGGGACCGGAGGTGAGCCATGAAGCTGGTCAAGCCCTGGCTCGGCCTCGAGCTTCTATTCGTCCACTTCGGCCACGGCCTGCTGTTCCTGGCCGGCATCGCCGTTGTGGCGTGGCAGGCGCCCTGGTGGTGGTCGCTCATAGCGCTACCCCTCGTCCTGTTCTCCTTCCTCTTCTGGCTCTACGAATCGACGTTCGTGCTGCCAACCGCGGCGCGCCTGCTGCGCCGCGAGGCCGGAGAGACAGACAGCAAGCAAGACCAGGTAAGGTCATAGTCAGCGAGGAATCAGCATGTCCAAACTAGAGGAGCTAACTAAGGAAGAGCGGCTGGAGCGCATGCGCCACTCCGCCGCCCATATCATGGCGGAAGCCGTCACGCAGATGTTCCCGGACGCCGGGTTGGGAATCGGCCCGCCGATCGATACCGGCTTCTACTACGACTTCGATCTGCCGCGGCCGCTGACGACCGACGACCTGCCGGCCATCGAGGAGAAGATGCGGCAGCGCATCGAGTCGGACGTGCCTTTCGAGCCGTCGCAGATATCGAAGGAAGAGGCGCGGAAGCTCTTTCACGGTCAGCCATACAAGCTGGAGCTGATCGAGGGCATCGAGGATGCGAAGGTGGGGCTGTACCGGCAGGGGGAATTCGCCGACCTTTGCCAGGGCCCGCACGTGGACCGCACGGGCGAGGTTGGCGACTTCAAGCTGATGAGCGTGGCGGGCGCTTACTGGCGGGGCGACGAGCACAAACCGATGCTGCAGCGGATATACGGCGCTCTCTTCGGGACGAAGGAGGAGCTGGAGGCCTACCTGCGCAGGATCGAGGAGGCGCAGCGCCGCGACCACCGGCGGCTGGGCAAGGAGCTGGACCTCTTCTCGTTCCACGAGGAGTTCGGCCCCGGGCTTGTCTTCTGGCACCCGAAGGGCGGCCGCATCCGGACGGCGATCGAGGACTTCTGGCGGCGG
>JBGQEU010000206.1:0-3731 GCA_041496525.1 Dehalococcoidia bacterium | reverse complement strand
CTCGTGGGCGGCGTGCTGGTCAATCAGGTACATGCCGTCGGGACCCTCGGCGATGATGTAGGTGGCGCCGAACTGGCCGATGACCCGCAGGACGGGCAGAGCCTGGGCCGGTGTCGGCGCCGCCAAGCTGTCGCCGGAAGAGGCGCCGGTGGCTGGGCCGGACGCCTCCAGGCGGCGGGTGTGTTCCCACAGGGGCGGCGCCCCGGCGCTGCCGGCGGTGGCGCTGGGCACGGGCGCGGACCCCACGAGCGCTTCCCGCACCGCCCGCTGGACGGCGCTGAAGGCCGCGGACTCGTCGCGGAACCGCACCTCGGCCTTGGTGGGATGCACGTTGACGTCCACCTCGCCCAGGGGGATGCGGATGTTGAGGACGGCGATGGGGTGGCGCCCAACCATCAGCATCCCCTGGTAGGCCTCCTCCACGGCGAAGGCCAGGCGCCGGTTCTGGATCCAGCGCCGGTTGACGAAGAGGCTGATGTCGCCGCGGCTGGAGCGAGAGACGTGCGGCGGGCCGGCCAGGCCTTCCACGGCTATCTCGCCGTGCGAGCCTGACACCGGCAGCATGGCGGCAGCCACGTCCACCCCGTAGACGGCGGCGGCGGCGTCCCGCAGGTCACCGCTGCCCGCCGTCTGCAGGCCCTGGCGGCCATCCAGGAGCAGCGAGAAGCGGACCTCCGGGTAGGCCAGGGCGTAGTGGCTGACGACGGCGACGATGGCGTTCGTCTCGCTGGCCGCGGAGCGCAGGAACTTGCGGCGGGCGGGCAGGCGGGCGAAGAGGCGGCGGACGCTGACGGAGGTTCCGGGTGGGGCGCCGCGGCTGCCCCGTTGCGGCGGCGTCTCCGGCCCCAGCTTCAGGTAGGCCGCCGGCTCCGCGCCGGGCGGCCGTGACACCATCTCCACCTCGGCCACGGCCGCTATCGAAGGCAGCGCCTCGCCCCGAAAGCCCAGCGTGAGGACGCGCGTCAGTTCCTCGTCGTCCTGCAGCTTGCTCGTGGCGTGGCGGGCGAAGGCGGTCTCCAGCTCCTCCGGCTCGATGCCGCAGCCGTCGTCCGTGACCCGCACCGACTCCACGCCGCCGGCCGCCACCTCGATCGTGATGCGGGTGGCGCCGGCGTCCAGGGCGTTCTCCACCAGCTCCTTGACGACGGAGGCCGGGCGCTCCACCACCTCGCCCGCGGCGATGCGGGCGGCCACCTCCGGCGGCAGGATGCGGATGGCCAAGCGCGGGCCTCCCTTCGGGCTGTTAGAGGTGGGGTCTGCGGCCGCTCTCCGGCGGCCCTCCGGCCGATTGTAGCACGGACGTTCCGGACGGAGAAGCACCGGCGCCAGTAACGTACTGGCGGGCCACGGCATCTAGGTAGTGTAGGTAAAGGAGGACAGCCATCGCCCCGACCTTGAGGCCCGAAAGGTGAGCGGACAACCCACTGAAGCCGGCGGCCAGCGCGGGAAGCTCCGACGAGCGGCCGGCCGGAACCTTGTCCTTTTGGGCATTCTCCTGGGGCTGCTGTTCTGGCTCGTCGACCCCGTCGTAGACAGCGTGCTACTCGGTGCGCCGTCTCTTCGCGAGCAATACTTCAGTCCGGAGCCGGAGGAGATATTCGTTCGTTGCTTCGTCTTCGCGCTCATGGCAGGCTTCGGGCTATACGCCCAGTCCCTGGTCAACAGGCGCCGGCGGGCGGAGGAGAGCGCGAACTACCTGGCCTACCATGACTCCCTGACCGGCCTTCCCAACCGCGCTCTGCTCATGGACCGTCTCGCGCTGGCCCTGGCCCAGGCGCGCCGCAGCGGGCAGATGCTGGCGGTCATGTTCCTGGACCTGGACCGGTTCAAAGTCGTCAACGACACCCTTGGCCACGCCGAGGGGGACGGCCTCGTGCGCAGCGTCGGCGCCCGGCTGGCCGCACTCCTACGTGAAGGCGACACCGTCGCCCGCGTGGGCGGCGACGAGTTCACCCTGCTCGTGTCGGGCATCCCTGGCGCCGAGGGCGCCGCCGAGGTCGCGGAGAGGGTGCTGGCGGACCTGAGGCGGCCGCAGGTGCTGCGCGGCCAGGAGTTCCTGATCACCGTCAGCATCGGCATCGCCCTCTATCCCGACGACGGCGAGGATGCCGAGACGCTGTTGCGGAACGCCGACATCGCCATGTACCGCGCCAAGGAGCAGGGGCGGGACAGCTACCAGCTCTTCACTCCTGCCATGAACGCCCGTATCATGGAGCGGCTGGCCTGGGAACGCGGCCTCCGCCGCGCCCTGGAGCTGGGGGAGTTCGTGGTCCACTACCAGCCGATGGCGAATATGGACACCGGTCGTATTGTCGGCGTCGAGGCCCTGGTGCGCTGGCAGCACCCGGAGCGGGGGCTGATCCCGCCCGGCGATTTCATCCCTCTGGCGGAGGAGACCGGGTTCATCGTGCCGCTGGGCGAGTGGGTGTTGCGGACGGCCTGCGCCCAGAACAAGGCGTGGCAGCAGGCCGGCCTCCCACCGGTACGCGTGGCCGTCAATCTGTCGGCCCGCCAGTTCCACCTGGGGCTGGTCGACTGCGTGAGCAGGGTTCTGGCGGAGACCGGCCTGGAAGCCAGGTTCCTGGACCTGGAGATAACCGAGGGCACCGCCATGCGCGACCCGGAGGTCACCGTTGAGGTCCTCCACCAGTTCGGGGAGATGGGCATCCGCGTCTCCATAGACGACTTCGGCTCCGGTTACTCGTCCCTCAGCTCTCTGAAGAACTTCCCCCTCCAATCGCTGAAGATCGACCGCGGGTTCGTCCGTGATCTGGCCAGCGATTCGAACGACGCCGCGATTACCTCCGCCATCATCGCCATGGCGCACAGCCTGAAGCTGGACGTGACCGCCGAAGGCGTGGAGACGGAGGAGCAGATGGCCTTCCTGAGGCAGCGCCACTGCGACGATTTTCAGGGGTTCCTGCTGGCCAGGCCCATGCCCGCCGCGGCTCTGGCAAAGATGCTCGCCCGGGAAGCGGCGCCGCTCCCAGCGGCGCCCGGCGCCAGGGACAGGCGCTAGGCCCCGCCAACCTCCCGCCGCGCTCGCGCCGTCAGCTCGTACAGCTTGGTGATGGCCTGCAGCGGTGTCATCCCGTCCACTGCCAGCGCTGCCAGCTCGCGCCGCAGTTCGTCGTGCCGGCTGAAGAGCGGCAGCTGCGGCACGGCCTCCGTGCGGCGGGCGGGTCCTTCCGCGGAAGGACGTCGCGCCGCCTCCAGCCCTTCCAGTATCTCCTGCGCCCGCAGGACGACCGGCCTGGGCATCCCGGCCAACCGCGCCACGTGCACGCCGTAGGAGCGGTCCGCGCCGCCCGGCAGGATGCGGTGCAGGAAGACCACCTCTCCCCCCTCCTCGGCCACCGCCACGTTGTAGTTGCGCACCCGCGGCAGCACCGAGGCCAGCTCCGTCAGCTCGTGGTAGTGGGTGGCGAAGAGGGTGCGGGCGGCGGCGTCCGGCCGGTTGTGGATGAACTCGGCCACGGCGCGGGCGATGGCCATGCCGTCGTAGGTGCTGGTGCCGCGGCCGATCTCGTCGAAGATGAGCAGCGAGCGCGGTGTGGCGCTGTGCAGGATGGCCGCCGTCTCCAGCATCTCCACCATGAAGGTGGAGCGCCCGGCGGCGATGTCGTCCAGGGCGCCGACGCGGCTGCAGATGCGGTCCACGACGCCGATGCGGGCCTCCGCCGCCGGCACGAACGAGCCTGTCTGCGCCATCAGCACGATCAGCGCCACCT
>JBGQEU010000205.1:0-3736 GCA_041496525.1 Dehalococcoidia bacterium | reverse complement strand
GCGCGCGTCTATTAGCCGATGCCCTCGGTATCGTCATAATCCGTTTCCCAGTGTATGCCAGGAGCCTTCATTGCACTACACGCCGCGCTCCATAAACCTTGCAGGGCGGAATGCGCCGGCAATCCGGTACACAGTACAATACGGGTACGCTTGCCTATCACTGAAGGGATGTATATGAAGCCTGGCCGAATGACTCTGCTGTGCGGCGCGCTGGTGGCAGCTTGGCTACTGCTGGCTACAGCCTGCGGCGGCGGTGATGACAGCGCGACGACCGATGACACGCGGTCGTTGCTGCAGGGCATGGCCCTTACGGCGGCAGATCTGCCTCAAGGGCTGGAACAAGCCTCCGTCTCCGTATCCACGAACCAGGCCGTGGCGGATGTGTCTGTGGACAAGGAAGGGACGCTGGCTAAGCTGGAATCCCGCGGCAGGGTGTTGGGATACGACGTGCAGTTTGAGCCTTCACAGGACGCCCCTTCCACGCTGGCCGTGCAGGGGGCGCAGAGCACCGCCAGCCTGTACAAGGCAGCCGCAGGCGCCGCAGAAGCGCTGGCGGAAGGGGTGGCCGCCGCCCGTGCCACAGACTGGCAACAGATCTACTCTGACGAGATCAACGTGCAGGCGGAGGAGCCCGCCCTGCCCAGCGGCGCGGATGAGGGTACGTGGTTCCGCATCAGTGGCTCTGACGGCAAAGGCAACATGATCATTGATGATCAAGTCGCTTTTCGCGTGGACACTGTGCGGGGTTTCCTGCGGGTTCTTACCGCCTTTGCGGGGAGCACAGACCGCACCAGTTATCACGACGAGGTGGCCGGCTGGGTGGCCTTGATGGCGAACCGTATTCGAGACATCCTGCTGCACGGAGCGCCGACGGCCAGCCCAGCCCCCTGAGCGCCGTACACACCGCCGGATTCCCGCGCCCGGCGGTGTCCCCGTACGATTCAGCTAGACCCCATGCCTCGCCGAGACGTACAATTTTGGAGGGAAGTAACCTCCTGATTCTGGCAACGGGCTTCTAGGGAGACGATTAGAGTGCGCATCCTAGTAATTGAAGACGAAACAGACATCGCAGACTTCATCAGGCGTGGCCTCATACTGAAGGGCTACGAGGTGGACGTGGCGCATAGTGGCGAGGCGGGGCTGGAACTGGCCCACGCGCGGCCGCCGGACCTCGTGATCCTGGACCTGATGCTTCCCGAAATCGACGGTATTGAAGTCTGCCGGCGCCTCCGCGCCACCGCAGGGATGCCTATCATCATGCTGACTGCGCGGGATTCCGTGGCGGACAAGATAGCCGGCCTGGACGCCGGCGCCGACGACTACGTGACGAAGCCCTTCTCCTTCGACGAGCTGCTGGCGCGCGTTCGGGCAGCCGTGCGCCGCAAGGAGCCGGCGGGAGAGGCTATTGCCGTGGGGGATCTGACCATCCGCCCGCCCAGCCGCGAAGTGGAACGCGCCGGCCGCGGGATAGAGCTGACGGCCCGGGAATTCGACCTGCTGGAGTTCTTGGCCCGCAACGCCGGCAGAGTGATGGACAAACAGGCGATCTTCTCCAAGGTGTGGGGTTACGACGACGACATGGAGTCCGACGTCATCAAGGTGTACGTACGGTACCTGCGCAGGAAGCTCAACGCGCCTGGGGAGTCAGACCTGATTCACGCCGTGAGGGGCGTGGGATACGTCCTGAAAGCTTGAAATGTCCCTGAGCATACGGCGAAGGCTGGCCGTATGGATAGCCATTGCCCTCATCCTGACGCTTACCGCCCTCTTTATCACGCTGCGGTTCACCCTGCGGGGCATCCTCAACTCGGACATTGATAGCCAGCTGTCCGATGACTTGCAGCGGGTGTCTGCGCCCGTAGCGGCTGCGGGGTCGCTGGAGGCTGCGCACCTTTCCGTGATCGTGGACAGCAGTTCCTTCGTCGCCGTCGTGCGAGATCTCAACGGCCGCGAGCTGGCTGCCACTGCCCGAGTGGACGCCGCGTCCCTGGCGTTGAGCCAGGATGACATTTCGCGCGTTCTGAGCGGCGATACCATAGAGCAAAGCACGGAGGTGGACGGAGAACCGTTCAACGTTCGTGCTTCCCGCCTGACGGCCGGCCGGCGCGTGCTTGGCGTGGTGCAGGTGGGAGAGAACTCCGCGGCCGTGTCCAGGGTCACGGATGCGCTGGCAATCGCGTTTCTGGCGGCCGGTGCGGCCGCCGCGGTGCTCTCATTGGCGGTTGGCTACTGGCTGGCTCGCAGCGCGCTAAAGCCAATTGATGACGTAACCGCCGTAGCGCGGGAAATCGAGGCCTCAGACCTCAGCCGCCGCATTGAATCTCGCGGCAAGCCGGAAGAGGTGCAGCGCCTGGCTGATACGTTTGACGGCATGCTGCAGCGTCTGGATACGGCCTTCCAGCAGCAGAGGAACTTTGTGCTGGACGTCTCGCATGAGCTGCGCACGCCCCTCACGGCCCTGCGTGGCAATCTGGACGTCCTGCTCATGCAGGGAGGCCTGGATGAGGAATCGCGCGGGCAGCTGCAGCGGATGTCCCTGGAAGTGGGCCGCCTGATCCGGCTCACCTCCAACCTGTTGTACCTGGCGCACGTGGACGCCGGCCGCGGCCTGGACCGCAGGCCCGTCGCCATGGATGACCTGCTACTGGAGGTATATCGGCAGGCGAAGGACTTGCGGCCGGAAGTGAAGCTGCGCCTGGGCGGCGAAGACCAGGCGACCGTCATGGGCGACCGTGACCTGCTCAAACAGCTGCTCCTGAACCTGGTGGATAACGGGCTCAAGTACACCCCTCCGGGCGGAGAGGTAACGTTATCTCTTTACACGGAGGACTCCTCCGCGCGAATTGTCGTGAAGGATACGGGGCCGGGCATCCCCGCGGAGGAGCTGCCGCACATCTTTGACCGCTACTATCGCGGAGAAGGAAGCGGGGCCCGCGTTGGCAGCGGCGCGGGCATTGGCCTGGCGATTACGGAGTGGGTGGCGCGCGCCCACGGCGGCCGCATAGAGGTGGAGAGCGAGGTGGGGAAGGGCAGCACGTTCACGGTGCACCTGCCATTAGACTCCGGCCCCGCCCACTGATTGCGGGCGGGGCCGGAGATTGGTCCCTCTTCTCTTGTGTCAGGCGAACCTGACAGTCTGCTTTACTGCCTCTTGCGGCGAGCCGCCACACGGCGCGAAGCCATGGTGCCGACACCGCCCAGCAGGCCGAAGCCGCCGATGGCGATGGCCAGCGCGGCCCAGGCCGGAATGCTGGTCCCCACCGGGGAAAGTGTCCCAATACCGCCCGCGGGACCACTGACGCCGGTGCCGGAAGTTGTTGTCCCGCTCTGGTTGCCCACCACAGGACCGGGCGTTTGGCCGACAGGGGTAGGGGTGGCGCCAGCAGTTCCACCACTGTCATTTACGCCCGCACCGCAGGGCAGGCGGTTCAGGACCTGCGCGTCTGCGGTGCCGCCGGCGCCCACCGTGATCTGGTTGACCACACAGGTCGCCAGGGACACACCGTCTGGGTCGGTGGGGTGTTGGTCGCATTGGTCGCCAATACCGTCGGAATCGGTGTCCTTCTGGTTGTCGGGACCGACCTGCGTGCCATTCGTGCGGATGCCGTTCGGGTCTTGAGGGCAGTTATCGCCGGTATTCAAGTAGCCATCGGCGTCGATGTCGTTGCTCGGATTCGCGTCGTTGGGGCTTCTGTCGCAGCTGTCGGGGACGCGGTCGCCATCGGCGTCACCGGCT
>JBGQEU010000204.1:0-3769 GCA_041496525.1 Dehalococcoidia bacterium | reverse complement strand
CCAGCAGACCTCGCACTACGCCAAGGGTCTGCGCGCCGCCTTTACGGTCACGCCGTAGCCAGGGCGCTCCGGCGCCGGCCGCCTTCCCGCTCGCCCTTCGACGTCCCCGGAGGCGGACCCGCCTCAGGGGGAGCGGAGCCCGATCGCGCTTAGCCCAGCGCCGCGGCGCAGGGCGCCAGCTCCGGGATCTCCAGGATGGGGCTGACGTGGATATACCTCACGACCCCTTCCTTGTCGATCCCGATCACCACCCGCTCGGAAACGCCGTTGGGTAGGAGCACGCCGTACTTCTCCGACACGGCCCCGTGCGGGAAGAAGTCGGCCAGAAGGGGGAAATCGATCCCCGTCTGGCGGGCGAAGGCGTCCAGCGCCCACGTGTTGTCCACACTGACCCCCACGATCACTGTGTCCGGCCCGAACTCGCCCTTATCGGACTGGATGCGCGGCATCTGGTTGCTACAGACCGGCGAGAAGGCGGCCGGAAAGAAGTTGAGGACCACGTTCTTGCCCCGCTGGTCGCTGAGCTTGAACTCCGTCTTGTTGGTCCCCTTCAGCTGGAACTCGGGCGCGGGATCGCCCACCTTCAGCGTCCTCGTCTGGTTGGTCATCGTTCCCTCCTTCTGGAAATCACACGGCAGACGGCTTCCCGTGGTTGGCGGGGAGCGAGAAGTAATGATACTTCAATTCGGGACGGCGGAGACAAACATCAACCCCTTGGCCAGCACCTCGCCGGACAGCACGAGGGCCATGGCGATGTAAAGCAGGCCGGTGGCCGATTGCATCGCCCGCACGCGGCTGGAGTCGTAGGCCATGTAGGCCAGCAGCATCGGGAAGGCCAGCCCGCCGCCGACGCGCATCCAGAAGAAGGGGTTCTGCAGGATCGGCGTATCCACGGAGTTGGTGACGGCGTCGCGCGGCAGGGCCAGGGCCGGGATGATGAGCAGAGCCTGGATGGCCATGACCACCAGCAACAGGAACGTCATCTCGCGCAGCGGCTGCTCCGGCAACCTGGGGGTGACCAGATACCAGTGGCCCAGGACCATGCCCATCGACACGGCCCCGACGGCCAGCGCGCCCACGAGCAGGCTGAGCAGAGTGCCCGCGTAGCCCCACGTCGGCACGGCGAAGACCTGCGCCAGCAGCGCCACCGCCGCCAACCCGGCGATGGAGGCGGCGCCGCCGGCGACCAGACTGGCCCGGTGGGCCTCCCGCACGGTCAGCAGCGTGTACAGCAGCGACAACGCGAAGACGAGCACCAGCGCCACGCGGGCGGCAGGCATATACGAGGGGTCCAGCGGGTAGCCGTCGACCTCGTTGCCGATGTGGATCTTGGCCGCCACCCAGAAAGTGAAGGCGGCCATGACGAAGACGGAGGCGGCGCCGAACTTGATGAACGAGGCCGCGGACTGGCCTCGGGCCTGCGCCGCCAGCAGCACCCACAGCCCGCCGATGGTGAGCTCCGCGAGGACGATGAGCAGGGTGTAGGGCAGGGCTTCGGCACTCATGGGCGTGGGATCATGTTAGGATTGCCGGTTGTTAGCGGCAAGGAGAGTCAGGATCGGCGGCAAGCGCCGTCCGGGCCATCAGTCCCAGGCGCCGGAAATCCTCCACCTGGCGCTCCAGCGGGCGGCGGCCGGCAGTGCGGGGGGATGGGTGATAAAGCGGGACGAGCACTCGCCCGTCCCACGGCAGCGGCCGGCCGGCATCGCAAGCCAGGCGGCGGGCAGGCGGAGTCAGGGCGTAGGGGTTGGCGACGGCGCAGCGGCTGGCGAGGGCGCAGGAGTTGGCGACGACGCAAGGGTTGGCGAGGGCGCTGCCGTTAGGATGGGTGTTGGCGTGGGAACCCGGGCGATGGCCGCCGCGATCTTGGCCGCCGCCTCGTCTACCTTGAGGCCCGTGATGGCCGCCACGCCGTGGCACACGGCGCACTTGGCGCTCCGCCAGAAGTCCGACACGGGTTGTAGCCTGCCTGAGGCGTCCACTGAGTAGCGACCGTACGGGGGAAACTCGAGGGTGGCACCCCAAGGCTCTGGAATAGAGAGGGTTTTCAAGCCAGTGAAGCCGCCGAGGAAGAACAGGTAGCTTGCCCCCACCTCCATGAGCGGCTCATAGACAGTCTCATACGCGACACCCTCAAAGATGCCGCCATTCTGGAAGATCGCGATCGTATCACCGGCCTTGACTAGGGGGGAGGCGATAACCCCTAGCACCTCGACCGAGTAGACGGTGAACCACCTCCCAGGAGGACGCGAGAGTTCCTCGGCCGAAAGGGTCCAGCCAGCCTTGGGGTGATCGGGCGGCAATGGCGGTCCCCCGGTGTCGGGCGGTCTCCCCAAGTAGCCGGGCCGGGGATCGAAGGGGAGAAGGACACCTGTAACCCGCCCCATCAGGATGGTGTCCGACACGTTAACCATCTCGTCCAGCGACTCGTAAAAGGGGGCCCAATCGGCCTCGGTGCCGATGACAACGCGCTGGACAGCGGCAGGCGGTTGTGGCTCCACCTCCGCAGCCGCAATTGGGGTGGGAGTGGCGAGTGCCTCTGGCGGAGTATCGCTGGTGGTGCAAGCGAGGAAAAGTCCCACCCCGACTGTGGCGCCCGCCAGCGCCAGAAGAAAGAATAACCTACTGGTCAACACCCCGACCACCCCCAGTTAGGATCGTAGTAGGCGTGGTTGACGCCGCAGGAGTCCCACGGCTGCGGCTCATTGAGAATGAACTGCGAGTGGTCTGGGAGCAACGTGTTGAGACAGTCGCCGTCCATAACCGTCCTCGGCAGGTAACCGGGGACGCGGGCCGGGTCCCCGGGCGGGCCACACTTGCCATCGTTGTACGCGGGGTACCAGAAACTGTGGTCGTGCCTGAGGACGATTGCGTGGCCCAGTTCATGAGCGACGGTTCCCTGTCTGCGAAATGCTTGCTGGCCAGGATCCGTTATGCCGTTCAACTGAAAGAACTGCTGAAACCCCTGCTCCTTCATCGCGTCGACGGCGAACCACCAAGTGACGCCTGCCCGCCCTTCGGGGCAATTCAGCCCCACCCCTTCGCTTGGGCAAACGAAGTTTCTGCCAGGGTAGTCCAGCCACCACGTCTGCCCGAGACCCCCCGCGAAGACGCAGCCTTGCTGGCCCAGATCCGACCAACAGCCATCGGGGGTGGCATGGGTGTGAACGTCATCTAACTCGTTGGGAGTGTAGTCGGTTATGTAGACCGTGTTTGGCGTGGAGTCCCAGGCGGCGAGGGCGTTGGTTATGGGGCCGTTCCACGTGCCTTCGAGGCCAGGACTGACGTAGCGGTGCCCTGTAAGGGTCATCCAGCTAACGTAGTCGCAGGTAGGGTTGCACACCAGTTGCTGGTACCACCTGAAAGCGTTGCTAACAGTACAACGAACGGCAGACGCATTCGGTTCCCCTCCGTGCGCCCGCATCGTACACCCCCCCCCAGGAGCTCTGTCTACCAGGCAAACCTAGACATTCCTGTGGGGTGTTGCCCTGCATTGTGAGGCAAAGCTCAATCGAAGCTACTTCATATTGCTCAGAGGGCCACTCGGGTGTCATCGTCATGTGAATTCCACGCCCGTACGGGCCCCATCGGCCCTCAGTCGCAAGGGCGGTCCGGCAGGCGATAGAATTGTGCACATGCAGCTGGAGGAGCGCGACCCCGCGGGCTGGACGCTGAAAGCGCTGCGCGAGGCCGGCAACTCCCTGGTGAGCGAACTGTACGGCCTGGACGAGCGGACGCTCTGCCGCCGCCCCCGAGAGGGCGAGTGGTG
>JBGQEU010000203.1:0-3777 GCA_041496525.1 Dehalococcoidia bacterium | reverse complement strand
GCCTTCGCCGCACGTACGGAGTTGTAGAATAATGGCATGCGAATTCGCAGAGCAGTCATGGAGGAATGGGCTGCGCTTCTTGTTGGCGGTGCTGTCCTTATTGCGGGAGCGGTTACCCTCTACTTTGTACTTCCACGCGATAAAGAGGATGACGTGTCCACCCTGGGCATAGCGGCGGCGCTTGCGGTACTACTGGTGGGCTTAGTCTTTGCGGGCTCAGGCTTAACGGGCGTGATTCTGCGCGTCGTCAGCGCCGATCGCATACCACGCAATCGAGACAGGTTAGTAGAGGCAATCACGAATTATGAGCATGCCGTCAACCAAGCTCTAACGTCTGCTTGGATGATTGAGAAGTATCTGGACAACAAGGGAGATAGCAACTCAATTGATCCAGCGAAGATGCAGGCGTTCGTTGGCGCTCGCCATAATCTTGAGGCTCAAATCAGAGTCGCGGGGAGGAACTTTGAAACTTGGTTAACTGCCTATGTAAACGTCCTAGCGGGAGGGGTGTGGGAGTACCGCGTGCCTCATCAACCAATGGGCGACGACGCTTATTACCGATTCGCTATAGAATCGCGAGAACCTACCAGCCAAATCCTTGCGGCCCTAGATGCGGGAACCCTCTATCTGCCTCCGCCAAGACACAAGCGGCAGCAAGCACGGCAGTAATACACTCCAAGCATGCGTGGCAAGAAGTCCGAGTGTCCCGAACCATCGCACAGGACGGGCAAGTTACGCGACAAGCGCGTCCGTGAGAACGCTCTATTGCTCCAATGCTCCAATGCTCCATTGCTCTATTGCTCCGGGGCCGGGGCTGTGGCCGCCGCCTACGGCACCAGCACCACGCGCCCGAACACCTGCCGGCTCTCGATGTAGGCGTGCGCGGCGGCCGCCTCCGATAGCGGGTACGTGCGGTCGATGACGACACGCAAGCGGCCGGCGGCCACGTCCTGCAGCAGGCTCTCCACCAGCGGGCGCCCGCGCTGCGGCTCGAACATCAGCGCCCCACCGAAGAAGACGCCGGTCAGCGAGCGGTTCATCTGGCTCAGCACACCGGGGTCCACGCGCCGGTCCTCGGCCCGGCCAGCGTTCCCCACCACGACGATGCGTCCGCGGTAGGCCGTGGCCTCGATGCTCCCGGCCAGCGTCGTGCCCACCGAATCGACCACGAGGTCCACGCCGCGGCCGCCGGTCAGACGCCGGGCCTCGGCCACGAAGTCGCCGGCCTTGTAGTTGATGCCTTGGTCCAGGCCGAACTCTTTCAGCCGCGCCAGCTTGTCGTCGCTGGACGCCGTCGCCAGCACCGTGGCGCCCGCCCGCTTGGCCATCTGGATGGCGGCGAGACCGACGCCACCGGCGCCCGCCTGTATCAGCACCGTCTCGCCGGCCTGCAGGCGCCCCAACTCGAACAGGCACTCGTGCGCGGTGCCAAAGGCTATCGGCACACAAGCCGCGACCGAGAGTTCCAGGCCCTCGGGGACCGGCCACGTCTGCATGGCGGCCACGCCGACCAGCGAGGCGTGCGACCCGAACGGCATGACGGTCACGACGGCCTGCCCCACGGCACGGTCCGTGACGCTGGCCCCGACCTCGCGGATGACGCCGGCGCACTGGTAGCCGACGATGTGCGGCCGCGACGGCATCTCGCCACCCGCGCGGTTGAGGACGTCGCCGCCCTCGACGCTGATGGCCTGCACGTCGATCAGTACGCCCGACGGCGAGCAGACGGGATCGGGGACGTCCTCGTAGCGGAAGACGTCCGGTGCGCCGGTCTGGTAGTAGACTGCTGCTTTCATTGGGACATACCTCCTCGTGTGGGGAGTATCATAAGGCTGGGTGGCAGATGGCACTGCCGATTGTACCGCGCCTGCGCTGGTTCGTGGCCGCCGTCGCCGTTGCCCTTCTAGTCGCGGTGTCCCTTGTTGCTGCCATCTCCTCCCTGTTTCTATTTGACGGGGGCGCGTCGGCAGACGTGACCCTGCAGGGCGTGCCTCCGGAGGCCTTGGCCGAGCAAGGTATCTCGCTCAGCCCCGTTGACCCCAGTACTGCGATGCGACTGAGCCCACAACAGGCGAGAGAGGTGGCTGAGTTCCCAGATGCGCAAGTCAGGCAAATTGTTCCCGCACGTCTGAAGGGGGACCAGGCGGGAAAGACGCTCGACCGTGTGGTCTGGGTCGTCAGCCTTGAGCCAGGCAATCTGGGTTTACCGGCAGGGCCCGGGGACGGCACCGGTTCACCGGTCTTTCTGTTCTACCTGGTATTCATCGATGGCAACACCGGCGAGTACCTTTTTGGCAGTGGAGCGGGCGGGATTCAACAGGCCCCGCAGTAGCGGAAGACGTCCGGCGAGCCGGTCTGGCCGGCCGGGCTTCGTGTGTATCTTACCGCGCGCGTTTAACCGCCTGTATAGCGCCGCGCCTCCGCCGCCTCCGCCAGCGCCCCCTCGATCTCGGAGCGCAGCTCGTCCAGGCCCCAACCTTTCGCCGCTGAGACCGGGACGCCGCCACAGGCCCATGGCTCCAGGAGCAGGGCGCGCAGATCGACATCCTCGAAACGCTGGACGGGCGTCCCGTCTTCCTCCTTCAGAAGGTCCACCTTGTTCAGCACCGTCAGCCGCGGCCGGTCTTCCAGCCCCAGCTGCACCAGCGTCTCCTCCACCGTCTGCGCCTGCTCGGCCGCCGCCGGGTGCGTGACGTCCACGACGTGCAGGAGCACCGCCGCCTCCTCCATCTCCTCGAGCGTGGCGCGGAAAGCGGCTACGAGCTGCGTGGGCAACTTCTGGATGAAGCCCACGGTGTCAGTCAGCAGCACCTGGCCGCCCGAAGGCAGGCGGACACGGCGCGTCACGGGGTCCAGCGTGGCGACGAGCCGGGCCTCCACCAGCACGTCGGCGCCGGACAGCGCGTGCATGAGCGTGCTCTTGCCGGCGTTCGTGTAGCCGGCCAGCGATACCACCGGCACGCCCTGGCGCGCCCGCTGCCGCCGGTGCAGCGCCCGCTGGCTGCGCACCTGCTCGATCTGACGCTTGAGGGCGCTGATCTTCTCGCGGACCAGTCGCCGGTCGGTCTCCAGCTGTGTCTCGCCGGGGCCGCGCGTGCCGATGCGTCCCTCCAGCCGCTCCAGATGCGACCACTGGCCCCGCAGCCGCGGCAGGATGTACTGCATCTGCGCCAGCTCCACCTGCAGGCGGCCTTCCCGGGTGCGCGCGTGCTGGGCGAAGATATCGAGGATGAGGGCCGTGCGGTCCAGCACCTTGACGTCCAGCTCCTTCTCCAGGTTGCGCTGCTGCGACGGCGACAGCTCGTCGTCGAATATGACCGTGGTGTAGCGGCAGGCGGGCCGCTCCGAGACCACCTCCTGCACCTTGCCCTTGCCGATATACGTGGCCGGGTTGCGGCTCTCCAGCCGCTGCACGGCCCGCCCCACGACGCGAGCGCCGGCGGTATCGGCGAGCAGAGCCAGCTCCGCCAGCGATTGCTCTGCAGGATGAGTGCAGCGGTGATGATTCCTCCCTGGATGACGTTCCGCCAGCCCTGCGACAGGCTGAGCGCGGTGATGACCGTGGCGAGCGTGCTGAGGAAGATCGCCCCGGCGAACGTGCCGAGATAGCTTCCCCTGCCGCCGGTGACGCGGGCGCCGCCGATGACCACCGCGGCGATGGTGGGCATCAGGAAGGGGTCACCCATGTCGAGGGTGGCGCTCGACGAGTAGCCGGCCAGGAGGAGCCCGGACCCGCCGGCGCACAGGGCGCTGACCGCGTAGGCCGCGATCGTCAGG
>JBGQEU010000202.1:0-3811 GCA_041496525.1 Dehalococcoidia bacterium | reverse complement strand
CCGCTGGCGGTGCAGGCCACGAAGCGGATGATGCGCCTGGGGCTGGAAGAGACGTTCGAGGCCAACGTGCACCACGTCTTCCTGCAGCTCCTGCCGCTGTTCGGCAGCCAGGACTTCAAAGAGGGCGTGCGGGCGTTTATGGAGAAGCGGGCGCCCCAGTTCCAGGGGCGGTAGCGGCGGGCTGATCAGCAGAAGTGGCGCGCTCGACCTACTGGAACGCCGAGGTCTACGACCGCATCGGGAAGCCGATGCGCCGCTGGGCCCAGGAGGTCATCCACGACCTGGCGCTGCGCGGCGACGAAACAGTGCTCGACGCGGGCTGCGGCTCCGGCTCCGTCACGTTCGATCTGCTACAGCAACTGCCCCGCGGCAAGATCTACGCCGTCGATGCCTCGGCGGACATGATCGCCAAGATCACTCGCTCGATCAAGGAGCAAGGGATCGGCAACGTCATCCCTCTCCGGGCGGACCTCACGGACTTCGATCTGCCGGAGCAGGTTGACTGCGTCTTCTCCAACGCCGTCCTGCACTGGATCCGCGACGACGACCCCCTGTTCGCCTGCCTGTTCCGGGCGACGAAGCCCGGTGGCCGCTTACGGGCGCAGTGCGGCGGCGCCGGCAACATCGAGCGTCTGATGGCGGCCGTGGACGCGGTGCGGGCGCGCCCGCCGTTCGCGCCACACCTGCGCGCCGCGCGCGACAGCCGCAAGTACCGCTCGCCGGAGGCCGCCCGCCTGGCGCTGGACCGAGCGGGATGGCGAGACGTGCGGGCCTCCACCTTCGCCTCGCCCGTGCAGTTTGACTCGGAAGAGGACGCGGCCCTCTACCTGCGCACGATCATCCTCCAGGATGACGTGGCCGGCCTGCCTAAGCATCTGCAGCAGCCATACCTGCGGGCGGTCATCGCGGAGACGGTGGCCCGCTCCGGCGCGCCGTTCACCGCCGACTACGTGCGGCTGGACCTCTTTGCGACGCGGCCGGCCTAACGGGCGATCGAGCGCAGCGCTTCCACCAGCTCGCTCACGGGCGGGTGGTCGCCGGAATGGCGGGCGTAGCGGGCGTACCGCACGATGCCCTGGTGGTCGATGATGAACGTTCCGGGCATCTGGAAAGCGTCACCGACGATCTTCTCTATGCGATGCCCCTTGCGCGCGGCCTGCAGCCCGCGCCGCCAGGTGGCGGGGCCCATCACTTCGAGGACGTTCCCTCGCTGCAGCCCATAAGTTCTGTACGCATTCCGGTCCCGGTCTGCGAGGCAAGGGAAGGGCGCACTCATGCGTTCGCACAGCGCCTGCGCCTGCTGCGGCTCCCCCTGCGTGACGGCCACGATCTGCCCACCCGCCGCCTGTATATCCACAGCGCCCTCACGGAGCGCCTCCAGGTACTCCCGGCAGAACGGTCAGCCGAAGTGGCGGAGGAAGGCGACGACGAGAGGCTTCTCGCGCCAGAGGTGCGAGAGGGTGACGGTGCCACCGTCCCCGCTGCCCAGGTCCGCGTCCGGGGCCTGCTGACCGACTCGTAGTCTCATGGCGCTGATTATACGCCCGCCCAGTCGACGCGTGAGGGAAGCGGAGTGTGCCAATGCCGGGACGTGCGGGCCTCCACCTTCGCTTCGCCCGTGCAGTTTGACTCGGAAGAGGACGCGGCCCTCTACCTGCGCACGATCATCCTCCAGGATGACGTGGCCGGCCTGCCGGACGAGATGCAGCAGCCATACCTGCGGGCGGTCATCGCGGAGACGGTGGCCCGCTCCGGCGCGCCGTTCACCGCCGGCTACGTGCGGCTGGACCTCTGGGCCGCGAGGCGGCGGTAGACAACCGCCATCCCGGCACGCCTGCTACTTCCGGGCCGCCACGCCGAAGGCCTCCGGCCGCCTCGCGATATCGCGGAAGCCGGCCTCTTCCAGCCGCCGGATGACGCCGGCGGTGGTCGTGGCGCCGGACCTGCTCTCCGGATCACCGATGTAGTGGAAGAGGGGGCCGCCCGGCTTGAGGACCCGCAGCAGCTGCGCGTAGAACGCGCCTGAATACAGCTCGCCGGCCAGGCTCATCGCCGGCGGATCGTGGATGACGCAGTCGAAGGACCCGTCAGGAAACGCCCGCACCATCTCCAAGGCATCCCCGATCAGCTGCCGTATCTTCGGACTCTCGAACAGGGCCCGCGACCACGGGTTGAGGCGCGCCACCGCCAGCGCCGTCGGGTCCAGCTCGATCGTCACGACTTCGGCCGCCGTCTTCGCCGCCTCGATCGCCGTGTATCCCAGGCCGGTGGCGGTGTCCAGCACCCGGCCCCTGACCGGCGCCACGACCCGTATCTTGCGCCGCGTGTCCTCTTGCGGGTCGATACCCTTGATGCGGTGCATTGCGATGCCGGAGACCAGCATCGTCGGCGCGCCCTTCGTCGGCAGAAGGCTGTAGACGCGGCCGAACTCCTCAGAGTAGAACTGCACCTTCTCCAAACGGCTATCCTCAACCGTGAAGCAAGCGTTCTCGTCCCCGGCGATCCGCTCTACGTCCGGCCAGGCCAGCCGCCGGCCGCCGGGCAGGACCGCGCCTTCGCCGTCCAGCGCGACCTCCACGTGACTCAGGCCTAGGTCGAGAGATGTCGAGGCCTCCCGCTGGCTCTGTCGCCGGGCCAGCAACAGCGGCTCGGCCTGGAAGTGCGAGAGGATGATGCCGTTTGGTCCCTTCATGCCGATCCGTGTCCGTTGTCGATGGTACCGCAATGTTACGCTGGAGACGTGGGACTGAACCGCGACGTCTCGTTCACAAGTGACGGGCTGACGCTGGAAGGCATCCTCCATCTGCCCGACGCGACCCCGGCGCCGGGCCTCGTCGTCTGCCACCCGCACCCGCAGCACGGCGGCGACATGTGGAACAACGTGGTTACGGCCGTCTGCCAGACGGCGCTCGCGGCCGGCGTCGCCGCGCTCCGATTCAACTTCCGCGGCACGGGCCGCAGCGAAGGCGCTTACGACGGAGGCCGCGGCGAGCAGGAGGACGTGGCGGCAGCGTTGTCCTATCTGCGTTCGCTGGCGGAGATCGACGCCGGGCGGCTGGCGCTGGCCGGGTACTCCTTCGGCGCGGCGATGGCGCTGCGGGCGGCCGGCGACGACCGGGCGCTGGGCGCCTTGATCGCGATATCGCTGCCGACGGCCAGCGGCGATTGGCCGGCGGAGGCCACCCCCGGCTGCCCCGTCCTGTTCCTGTCAGGTGACCGCGACCAGTACTCCGATCCGGAGGCACTGCGCCGGCTCGCGGCGGGCCTGGGTGACCGGGCGCAGGTAACCGTCATGCCGGGTGTCGATCACTTCTGGGCCGGCTCGCAAGACAGGCTACAGAAAGCCGTTGCGGGCTGCCTGTCGCAGCATCTGGCACCCCGCTCGCAGTAGCTCATCAACCGCCGCTCTCATGCGATAATTTCAGCATGGGCGGACGCATCCTCGTCGGCTCCTGCTCCTGGGCAGACAAGACGCTTGTTGACAGCGGCTGGTATCCCCGCGAGGCCAAGAGCCCGGAGGAGCGCCTGCGCTATTACTCGGAGCGATTCCCTCTCGTGGAGGTCGACAGCACCTACTACGCCATCCCGCTGCAGCGAAACCCCGAGCTGTGGGTGGAGCGGACGCCGCCCGATTTCACTTTCGACGTCAAGTCCTACGGTCTGTTTACGCAGCATGCCTCGGCCGTCGCCGCCCTGCCCAGGGAGCTGCGGGAGGCGTTGCCGGCGTCCTTCCAGGGAAGGATGCAGGAGAAGCGCAACGTCTACTACAAAGACCTGCCGCCGGAGACCGGCGAGGAGCTGTGGCGCCGCT
>JBGQEU010000201.1:0-3843 GCA_041496525.1 Dehalococcoidia bacterium | reverse complement strand
GGCGTAGGAGCGGATGGAAGCCAGCGGTGTGACGCCCAGCTCTTCCGCCTTGCGCCGCGACATGACGACGACGGCGGCGCCGCCGTCGTTGATGCCGGAGGCGTTGCCCGCCGTCACGCCGCCGTCCGGGGCGAAAGCGGGCCGCAGCTTGGACAGCACCTCTGCGGTCGTGTCCGGGCGGAAGTGTTCGTCCCTGTCAACGATGACAACGCCCTTTCGCTGCTTCACCTCAACCGGCACGATCTCGTCCGCGAAGAGGCCTTTTTCCCAGGCAGCGGCGGTCTTCTGCTGGCTGCGCAGCGCGAACTCGTCCTGGTCGGCGCGGGAGATCTCGTAGTCGTGCGCGACGTTCTCGGCGGTGTTACCCATGTGGCAGTCGGTCAGGGAGCACCAGAGACCGTCCTTGATCATGTGGTCCAGTATTTCGCCGTGGCCCATCTTGTAGCCGTAGCGGCCCTTGGGCAGCAGGTAGGGGGCGCTGGACATGCCCTCCATGCCGCCGGCCACCACGATGTCCGCGTCGCCGAGCAGGATCGCCTGGGCGGCCATGGCGACGGTCTTGAGGCCGGAGCCGCAGACCTTGTTGAGGGCGGTGGCGGGCACGCTGTCCGGGATGCCGGCGGCGATGGCGGCCTGGCGGGCCGGGTTCATGCCCAGTCCGGCCGAAAGGACGTTGCCCATGACGACCTCGTCCACCTGTGCGGGCGAGATGTTGGCCCGTTTCAGGGCCTCAGCGATGGCGACGGCCCCCAGTTGGGTGGCCACCGTATCGACGAACGCCCCGCCGAACGTCCCGATGGGCGTGCGCACGGCGCTGACGATCACAACTTCAGCCTGTCCTGAGTTTGTCGAAAGGTTCATCACGACCTCCGTTCCTGCGGTGAGAATGATAGCGCAAATGCGACGGCGCGGTCACACCGGACCGTTCGTGTGCCTGCCCGCCTCCGGTGGGAGCCTGCCGAAGGGTTGAGCGGCGGCGCCTCTCTGTTAGCGACCCGACCCGCCCACGTCCCGCCGCGTGAGATTCCTTCGCGTAGTATCTCGTCACGATGAAGAGATGTCATCTCGCTCAGAATGACAGGTGGTGTTGGGATTATCGCCCGTCCTCCGGCAGGGCGACGCCCAGGCTGCGCCACATGTACCACGTCCCGCCGCTGCGGTACGGCCGCCAGGGCTCGGCGATCTTGCGCATCTCATCCGGCTTGGGCAGGTCGGGCAGGCCGTAGGCGAGCTGCATGCCGCGGCGGACGCCGAGGTCGTCCACGGGCAGCACGTCGGGCCGGCCCAGCGAGAAGATCAGAAACATCTCGCCCGTCCAGCGGCCGATCCCCTTGACTGTGGACGCGCGTTGAATGACGTCCTCGTCGTCCAGATGGTGGAACTCGTCCTCACTCAGCGCGCCGGAGGCGAACTTCTCGGCCAGGTCTCGCAGGTAGGTCGCCTTCTGGCGCGACAGCCCCGCCGAGCGCAGCGCCTCCTCCGGCGCCGCCAGCATCTGCTGCGGCTGGCACCAGCGCTCCTCGTCCGTGCCCAGCGCCGCCAGTACGCGGTTCATGATCGCCCGCGCGGCGGGGCCGGCCAGCTGCTGGAAGAAGATGGCGCGGCCCAGCGACCGAAACGAGCCGTCGCGCGGCTCCAGCGTGAGGGGGCCGACGGCATCGATGATGCCGGCCAGCACGGGGTCGGCCGCGCGCAGGTGGGCGACGGCGGCTGCGGGGTCGTAGGTCAGTGGCACGGAGTGGAGTCTAGCACGCAGGTGGCGACCCCGTCGCAGCCCGGCCCGGGCGCAACAGCCAAGCGCCGACTCCGAGCGCCAGTGGGATGAGTAAAGATAGCGGCGAAAGGCCGAAGCCGAGGATGGCGACGGCGAATCCGAGGCGCACGGCGGCGAGGACGAAGAGCACGCCCAGCGAGAGGCGGAGCACGTCGCCGAGGGGGCGCAGCCACGGGATATGCGAGGTGACCCAGGCGGCGGCGATGACGAGGAGGGCGGCGAGAGGCAGGCGCACGGCGGGATACGGCTATCGGCTGGCAGCTATCAACAGTGAGGCCCCGGGCGGTGTCCATCTTCAATCTTCCAACCTCCAATCCCGAACTTCCAGCCCTACTGCATGTACATGCCGCCGTTGATGTTGATCTGGGCGCCGGTCACGTAGCCACCTTCAGTAACCAGGAAGCGCGTGATCTGCGCCACCTCTTCCGGCTTACCGAAGCGGCCTAGCGGTATCTTGGCCAGGAGCGCCTTCTGGACGTCATCTGTCAGGTTGGTCACCATCTCCGTCTCGATGAAACCAGGGCAGAGGGAGTTCACCGTGATGTTGAAGCGAGCGAGTTCCTGCGCTGCCGCTTTGGAGAAGCCCACGATGCCCGCCTTGGCGGCGGCGTAGTTGGACTGCCCCAGGTTGCCCATCTGGCCCACGATAGAGGACATGTTCACGATGCGTCCGCCGCCGCGCTCGATCATATGCGGGACGGCGGCGTAAGTGCAGTAGAAGACGCTATCGAGGTCCGTGGCGAGGACCTCCCGCCACTCCTCTGTGGCCATGCGGCGGATGGTGCGGTCGCGGTTGACGCCCGCATTGTTGACGAGGATGTCCAGCCCGCCGAAGCGCTTCACCGTCTCTTCCACCAGGCGCTGACACTCGTCCGGGTGGGCCACGCCGGCCTGCACGACGAGCACTTCCTGGCCTCTCTTCTTCATCTCCCTGGCCAGCTTCTCGGCGGCGTCCTTGCTCTGGTAGTAGTTGATGACGACTTTCGCGCCGTGGTCACCCAGCTCGATGGCGATGGCGCGGCCGAGGCCGCGAGAGCTGCCGTTGACGATGGCTACTTTATCTGTGAGACTGGACACAAGACCCTCCCCCCGGTGTTCGTTGTCGTTAGGCGTGCCATCGTTTATACCACGCGAGGGAGAGTTGGGGAAGCGAACGGCATCGGTCGACCGCAACGAGCGCCACATCTCCGTTGGCGGTCTGCAGGCCGCGCGCTACCGTTCGGTTCGTGGGATACAACCCGCACATCCACCACCGGCGCTCGATCCGCTTGGCGGCGCACGATTACGCTCAGGCCGGGGCATATTTCGTGACCATCTGCACGTTTGGGCGGGCATGCATCCTCGACTCCGCACCCATGCGGCGAATCGTCGACCTACAGTGGCGGTCAATGGGCCGTTATGCCGGGCATGTCGCTGTGGACGAATTCGTGGTCATGCCGGACCATGTGCATGGGATCATCTGGATCAGGAACACGGATCGTGTAGGGCGCAGCACACACGTAACCGGGGATCTGACATGCGCTCGGAAGAGCGTTCTGAACGCCTCTGCCGACCGCTTGCGGCGCGTGCTGCGCCCCTGCACTCCGGTATCGTGCCAGGGTCGCTTGCTGCGATTGTCCGCGCCTTCAAATCCGCCTCGGCCAAACGCATCGACGCGCTACGCCGCACCCCCGGCGCGCCCGTCTGGCAACGCAACTATTACGAGCGCGTCATCCGCGACGAGCGCGAACTGAAGGCAGTCCGGCAATACATTCGCGACAACCCTGCCAAGTGGTGCGGACCATGTAAGGGCGCAGCACACACGTAACCGGGGATCTGACATGCGCTCGGAAGAACGTTCTGGACGCCTCTGCCGACCGCTTGCGGCGCGTGCTGCGCCCCTACGGCCTACTACGGCCTACACCGCCGTAGGCGCGCGGTAGTCGCCGAAGACGTCGCGCATGACGCCGCAGATCTCGCCGATGGTGGCGTACGCCTTCACGGCCTCGACGATGGGGGGCATTAGGTTCTCGTCCGCCTCAGGCGGACGGCAGGCCCCTTCCAGGCGGGCGAGGGAGGCCTGCACGGCC
>JBGQEU010000200.1:0-3847 GCA_041496525.1 Dehalococcoidia bacterium | reverse complement strand
CTGATTGAAAAGCAGCGAGGGTTACCTCAAGCGGCGCACCGTCCGGCCAGTAGTTCACCCCACTAGGCCACCACCATCGCTCACTGTTATCAGCCGCATGAGCGATACAGTTATATTCCGCCGCATCTGGGCTCATTTCCACGAAATCATCATCGCGAAGGGCGGGGAAGCGGATGCGGAAGGCTGGATCGAGGGGCATAATTCCTATCCGATATAACCTTTTTGCCTACCCCATTCGAGCCAACGATCTCTCATTAGTCTCTGATTGCCGGCCTCACTCGGTGGCACCGGCGACTCCCTGGCGATCATCGTCAAGGCCCAAAACCAATGGTCGAGTCGATTCTGCAAGGCGCGAAGAATGAGTGGCAATGCCTTCTCGCCCATACCGATGATTTCTTGGTACGCAGGATGCATGGCGATGTCGTGATCAGATGACATATGCCTAGTTGCGCGATGCCACACGTCCGCAAGGCTCTCGAACAACCGCTCCGCCTGTTGCGCAGGATCAGCGGCTTGTTGCGACGCCGCGTTAGCAAGCTGTCGCAAAGCGCCAGCGGACACGCGACTGGATATGCTCCACCGCAATTCAATGGACGCCTCGACACGCTTGCGCGCCCGGACAACCGGAGCGAGAGTATGTCGCCGGTGCGACAATTGCCTGGCAAGGTCACCGATAAGAGAGGCGAGTTCCTCCGAATCGAAAGCCGCTGCCGGGCCGCCTGCCAGTGGCATAGGCACTCGGACATGCGATGGTGGAGTACCGGTCGATGTCCTGTATGTGGGGTGTGAAGCTGTAACCATGCGCGCTACTCTTGTCCCGCCATTCCTCGCGCCTGCTGGAGTTTCTCATCAAGCCAGTCTCTCAGAAATTGTGCGGTCCGAAAGCTCATGAGGACTTCTACCTCAATCTCTCGATGCACACGATCCGTGAGTGCCGTCGCGACGTCCCGGAAGACGTTGTTTTCATCTGGTTTGACCTCTGTCTCATCTGGAACTGGCCAGCGCTCAGTGAAGAGTGCCATATAGATACTGGCGTTTGGGGTAACACTTCCCCACGCACCATCGGCGTGAATGACTCGGCAGGAATTACTCCGCGTGAAACGGGTCTTCAGCACTATGCTGGCATCGGTGGTATGGGGTTTTGACTTTGGTCCTGGCTCGGTCATACCTTCGGTCCCTTCCGGCGGCCACGCTTCGTCCCTCAGGAGGACGTCGTTGGTGCGCCCGTGAGTTCATTGTATGTCAACCGCCGACCGTACGTGGAAGTTACCACTTGTGCGAACCTGTTGCTATCCCCGGTTCCTTGGTTCTCTGGTTCCCCGGTTCTCGCCCCCTATAATGGCCTCGTGGCCACCTTCCTGGACGAGCTGCCGCCCGAGGCGCGGGAGCGGCTCCAGCCCCTGCTTTCCGGCAAGTGGACCCTGCCCGGAGACCATCCGCTGGCCGCCCATGACGGCCGCCGCCTGGGCGACTATCGGTTGCTCGTGCTGCTGGGCCCCAAGAACAACGTCGGGTCGCGCTACTTCCGGCTCTTCCTGACGGACCAGGGGGGCTGCCTCGGAGAGCCGCCGCTGGCGCTGGGCCTTTACGGCGCCGGCCCGTTCCCGGCCTACAACTGGGTCGAGCTCGTCCGCTACGAGCCGGCCGTCTCGTTCGGCGGCGTGCGCCTCGACCTGCCGGCGGCAGCGCTGGACCTGCCTCTCTTCCAGGCCCTCTCGGAGCTGGTGCCGGCCGGCGGCCACATCATGTGCGAGTACGATTCGCCCGGCCAGCAGGCGACGGCACGCATCCTGACGCTGGGCTACCCGCCGGTCACGTCGCCCCTGGGCTTCCTCATGTTCCAGGCCGGCGCCCGCTCCTACCGCGACTGGTACATCTCCGAAGGCGGCCGGGAAGGGCCCCGCAAGCTGCAGGGTTACAAGCCGCTTAACGAAGAGATCGCCCGCGACAAGACCGAGAAGCTGCGGCGGGAGCTGGTGGAACTCCTCTCGCGGCCTGAGAACGCTGCGCACGGGCGGTGGAACGACGTGGCGCGGCGACTGGGGCAGCTCGCCCTCGATCAGTTGGACCGGGAAGAGGCGCCCGCCTCAGGGTAGCGTCTGCGCCTGGCTGGCCGGGCTGCAGGCCGGTTGCGTGTTGTGGAAGGCCCATTCCAGCAGGAGGACCGCGTCCTGGTACAGGTCCGTGCTCTTGAGAACCGATACGATCAGACGCCGCCCGCCCCGTTCGGCGGCCGCCACGATAGTCTGCCCGGCCTGGTCCGTGTAGCCCGTCTTTATCCCGATCGAGCCCCGGTACACGTCCAGCAGCCGGTTCAGGTTGCGCAGCTCCGGGCCGTCCCAGGCCGGCTTGTAGGTGCTCGTCCGTACGATCTCCGCCAGTGTCGGCTGGCGCAGCAGCTCCCGGCCGAGCATCGCCATATCGTAAGCGGAGGTGTAGGTCCCAGTTTCATCCAGGCCGTGAGGGTTCATGAAGTGGGTGTCGGCCAGGCCCAGTTGCTGCACCTTCTGGTTCATCAGATCGACGAAGGCGGCCACACTCCCGCTCACCTGCTGCGCCAGCTCGATCGCGGCGTCGTTGCCGGACGGCAGCAGCAGGCCGAACAGCAGGTCGCGGATGGAGAGGCGCTGGCCGGGCTTGAGCCCCATTATGGTGGCGTCCGTCGCCACGGACAGCTCGCCGCCATCGACTGTCACATCTACCAGCTGCGCCAGATCAGCATGGTCGGCCGTCACCAGGGCGGTGGCGATCTTGGCGAGGCTGGCCGGGGGCAGACGCAGGTGCTGGTTGAAGGGATGCAGCACGGCGCCGCAAGGCTCCTCGACGACGGCCGCGGCATAACCGGTGATGACAGGCGGAGGATCGTGGCCGATTGGCCCGATGACGTCATCTGAGGGCGCTGCCGCGCTCGCCGACGGGGATGCGCACGCGCTGCCCGCGCACGTGGTAGCGTCGCCGGAAGAACCGCCGCCGCTGGCCAGCCACAACCCCAGGGCCAGACCAAGGACTGTGGCGACAAGTGCGCCCGGAGCGATAAGAGTCCGCCACGAAGGCGTTGAGGCGCGGTTGACAGCCTGGTGCCGGCGTGGTGTGTATACGTAGCGCCGCCTCATCGGCCGGCGCCGGTCCCCGCCCGAGAAGCCGGGAGTCTGCACCGGGGCGCAGCGCCGGTGGAGAAGCCTGTGGCGCGGCTCGCCGCCGCCCCCTGGGCGCTTCCCGCTAAGAGGCCCCGCATTTGATAACAGGCTACCCCAGACGCGACGGCGAGTCTACGGTTTCCGGTCCCGGCGCCGGAGATTCGCGGCGGTATTCGCAGAGCGATCGTCCTCTGGACGAACAGCAGCGGTCAGGCGGCGGGCCGTGGTCAGCGCCCGCTCAGGCCCCATCCTCCGGCGCGAAGCCGCGTCGCATCGTGTTCTCGGTGACGGTGCGCGGCGCCATGAACTGGCGCACGTAGTCCGGCCCGCCCGCTTTCTCGCCAACGCCGGACATCGCCAGGCCACCGAACGGCTGGCGGCCGGCAATGGCTCCCGTCACCTTGCGGTTGATGTACAGGTTGCCGGCACGGAAGCGGCGGCGGGCCAGCTCGACGTGACGCGGGTTGCGCGAGAAGAGGCCGCCGGTGAGCGCGAAGGGGGAGTTCCCCGCGATAGCCAGCGCCTCTTCGAAGTCCGCTGCCCTGAAAACGGCCAGCACCGGCCCGAACACCTCCTCGCAGGCCAGCGGCGAATCCAGCGGCACGTCCGTGACGACGGTCGGCGGGACGTAATAACCCGGTGTCGTATCCTCAACCCGGCCCGCTTCCGGCGAGCCACCCCTCTCCCGCGCACGGGAGAGGCCTGTCCTG
>JBGQEU010000199.1:0-3859 GCA_041496525.1 Dehalococcoidia bacterium | reverse complement strand
GGGGCTGTAGCTCAGTTTGGGAGAGCGCCTCAATGGCATTGAGGAGGTCAGGGGTTCGAGCCCCCTCAGCTCCACCAGTCTTTAGCACGCAGAAGCAGAGGCGGCGAGGGAGAGTAGTAGGGCCGTACTCCAGAGAGCCGGCGGGTTCCGCCAGACGCGGACGAGGTGCGAGCCGGCAGCCAGGGCCCGAACTCGCTCCGGAGCCTCGCCGGTGAACCCGCCCCAGGCGGACTAGCCGGCGACGGTGTAGCGCCCGTTACAGCGCCACTGAGCGCCGCGATTGGGCGGGGCGGGGTCTTGTTCCTTGACCCTTGTTCCCTGTTCCTTCCGTGGAATCAGGGTGGTACCGCGGAGCGAATTGGCGCCCTCCGTCCCTGGACGGAGGGCGCCTTGTAGTTGAGGGGAAGCCACAGCTCGTGACCGCATTGCTGGCAATAGACGTCTCCACCGGAGACCAGTTCGAGATCATCGGCCGGCTGGCCCTGGCCGGCCTGCTGGGGGGCCTCATCGGCCTGGAGCGCGAGCTGCGGGGTTATCCCGCCGGCATCCGCACCCTGGCGCTGGTGACGCTGGGCTCCTGCCTGTTCACAGACGTCTCGCAACTCATGGGCGGCGACGACCGCGTGGCCGCCCAGATCGTCACCGGCATCGGCTTCCTGGGAGCGGGCGTCATCTTCCGCGAAGGCACTGGTGTGCGCGGTATCACGACGGCCGCCACCATCTGGGCCGCCGCCGCCATCGGCATGGCCATCGGCATCGAACTCTACATCGTGGCCGCCGTCGGGGCCATTGCCATCTTCCTCATCCTGGAAGCCCGCCCTGTCACCAAGCGCGTGGACACCTTCCTGCGACGTATCGGCGGGGAGCTGCGCGAGGAACAGCAGGGTGAAGACGGCGACAGCGGGTTGGCGCGCCCCACGGACGAGGATGGGCAAGAGCAAAGGGATGAATGAGGACCGCCCCCAGAAGGTGAGCCCAATGGTCGACAAGTACGAACCCAGGTCAATCGAAACGAAGTGGCAGCAGAAGTGGGAGGCGGACGGCCTCTACCATACAGACCTGCGCGGCCCCGGCGAGCCGTTCTACTTCCTGACGATGCTCCCGTACACCTCCGGCGACCTGCACGTGGGCCACTGGTACGCCATGGCGCCCTCCGACGCCGCCGCCCGCTACCGCCGCATGCGCGGCCGCCTCGTCTTCTTCCCCATCGGCTTCGACGCCTTCGGCCTGCCCGCGGAGAACGCCGCCATCAAGCAGGGCATCCATCCCCACAAGTGGACGTACGACAACATCGACCGCATGCGCGGCCAGCTCAAGAGCATGGGGGCCATGTTCGACTGGCCACACGAGGCGATCTCGGCGGACCCCGAATACTACCGCTGGAACCAGTGGTTCTTCCTCAAGTTCTACGAGAAGGGGCTGACCTACCGGGCGCTGGCCCCCGCCAACTGGTGCCCCTCCTGCCAGACCGTCCTGGCCAACGAACAGGTCCTCCCGGACGGCGCCTGCGAGCGCTGCGGGACCGCGGTCACTCACCGCGACCTGGAGCAGTGGTTCTTCAAGATCACGGCGTACGCCGACGAACTGCTGGACTTCTCGCACATGGAGTGGCCGGACCGCGTCATGACGATGCAGCGCAACTGGATAGGCCGTTCCGAGGGCGTTGAAGTCGCCTTCGGGCTGGATGTGCCCGGCGTCGACGACAAAGAGCTGCGCGTCTTCACCACCCGGCCGGACACCATCTACGGCGTCACCTTCATGGTGCTGGCCCCGGAGCATCCGCTGGTGCCGCTGATAACGACGCCGGACCGCCGCGCCGACGTCGACGCCTACATCGCCCAGGCCCGGCGCCAGACGGAGATCGAACGGCTGAGCACGGAGCGCGACAAAACGGGCGTCTTCACTGGCGCCTACTGCCGCAACCTGCTGTCTGGCGAAGCAGTGCCGATCTGGATCGCTGACTACGCCCTGGCCTGGTACGGCACCGGCGCCGTCATGGGCGTGCCCGCGCACGACCAGCGTGACTTCGCGTTCGCCCAGCAGTTCGGGCTGCCCGTGCGGGTGGTGATCTCACCCCCGGACTGGGACGGCGGCGAGCTGCGGGAGGCCTTCGTGGAACCCGGCGCGATGGTTAACTGCGGGCAGTTCGACGGCCTGCCAAACGAAGAGGGCAAGAGCGCTATCGCCGGCTACCTCGAGCAGCAGGGCTGGGGTCGGCGCACCGTGACCTACCGCCTGCGCGACTGGCTGATCTCCCGACAGCGCTACTGGGGAACGCCGATACCGATGGTCCACTGCCCGAAGGACGGTGTCGTACCGCTGCCTGAGGAACAACTGCCAGTGCTCTTGCCGCAGGACGCCGAGTTCAAGCCGACAGGCGAATCTCCCCTGGCCGCGCACGAGGGCTTCGTCAACGTGCGCTGTCCGCGCTGTGGCGGCCCCGCCCGGCGCGAGACGGACACCATGGACACCTTCATGGACTCCAACTGGTACTTCATCCGTTACCTCAGCCCTGACTACGACCAGGGTCCGTTCGACCCGGAACTGGCGCGGCGCTGGGTGCCGGTCAGCCAGTACACGGGCGGCGCCGAACACGCCGTCATGCACCTGCTGTACGCCCGCTTCTTCTGGAAGGTCATCCGCGACCTGGGCCTGGTGCACGGCGACGAGCCCTTCCTGCGCCTGTTCAACCAGGGCCAGATCCTGGGGCCGGACGGCCAGCGCATGTCCAAGTCGCGGGGCAACGTGGTGGCCCCGGACGTGCAGGTGGACCGCTGCGGGGCCGACACCTTCCGCTGCTACCTGATGTTCATCGGCCCGTGGGACGAGGGCGGGCCGCTCGGCCTGCAGGGGATCGCCGGGGTCGAGCGCTGGCTGAACCGGGCCTGGAACCTGGTCCTCGGCCAGGCTGGGTTCGGAGGCGAGGGTTCCGCGCGGGCTATTCGCCACCTGACCCATAAGACAGTCCGGCGCGTCACGGAAGACTTCGAGGAGTTCCGCTGGAACACTGCCATCGCCGCCCTTATGGAGATGACCAACGGGCTGACTCAGGCCCGCGACGCCGGACCCGTGGACCGCGACGCCTGGGAAGAAGCGGTGCAATCGCTGCTGCTGATGATGGCGCCGCTGGCGCCGCACATCGCCGAAGAGCTGTGGGAGCGCACCGGCCGGCCGTACAGCGTGCACGCGCAGGCCTGGCCCGCCGGGGACCCGGAGCTGGCGCGCGAGGAAGAGATCACGCTCGTCGTGCAGGTGAACGGCAAGGTGCGCGACCGCATCCAGGCGGCGGCGGACATCGCGGAGGGCGAGGCCAAGGAGCTGGCCCTGGCCAGTCCGCTGGTACGGCGACACCTGGAGGGACACGAGATCGCGCGCATCATCTACGTCCCCGGCAAGCTCGTCAACATCGTCGTTCGGTAATCGCACTGCAGGGGCGCACCGACTTGTCCGCCTCAGGCGGATGCTGCGCCCTGCGGCTACCCCCGCAGCTATTTTCCGTTAAACTGGACGCCATGGAACCCCGCTCTCCTGCCTGGACGGAATCCGACTCCCGCGACTTCATCGACCTCGCAGACGTGGCCGTGCCCGGACGCCGCGAGCAGATGGACGTGCTCCTCTCGCTGGTGCCAGCGGCGCCCGAAGAAACCTTCGTCGCCGCCGAGCTCGGCTGCGGCGAAGGCCTTCTTGCCGGCCAACTGCTGGACCGTTTTCGCCGCGCCCGCCTCACCGCCTTCGACGGGTCCGAGGTGATGCTGGAGAAAGCGCGGGCCCGCCTGGAGGGGTTCGGTGACCGCGTCGAACTGCACCGAGCCCATCTGGCGGGCGGCGATTGGCTGGCGCAGCTGCCGCCGTCCCTGCG
>JBGQEU010000198.1:0-3875 GCA_041496525.1 Dehalococcoidia bacterium | reverse complement strand
CTGCCCGCCTGGATTGACCCCATCATGGAGCGCATCGTCGGAGTGACGCTGCTGTTCCTGGCGGCTTACCTGTTCTATTCGCTATACCGCTTCTTCCGCGGTGGCGAGGAGTTCCGCATCCGCAGCCGCTGGATGCTGGTGTTCGCCGCCGTGCGCAACGCCTTCGAGGTGGTGCGGGCCCGGGTACTGGGCCAGCAGGAGCACCACGTACACGAAGCCCAGCAGTATGGTGTGCACACGGCCTACGGGATCGGTATGATCCACGGCGTCGGCGCGGAGACCGGCACACAGGTGCTGGTGATCACGACGGCCGTGGGCGCGGGCAGTCAGGTGATGGGTGTTGTGGCCCTGGTCGGCTTCATCGCCGGGCTGCTGATCTCCAATTCGATTGTCACCGTGGTCAGCACGGCGGGCTTCGTCAGCTCCCGGCAGCGGCAGGGGATTTACGTGGTGGCGGGCGCTTTCGCCGCCGTCTTCAGCCTGCTCGTCGGCCTCTTCTTCCTGCTGCACGCCTCGGACTTGCTGCCGAACCTCGACCAGTACTTCAGCTGGATCGGCGGCCCCAGCTAACGCGAGCCTGCGCCCTGACTATCCGGCGGCGACCTTGATGTCGTCGCCGTCCACCTGTACGGGATACGTCTTGATCGGCTCCGTGGGCGGCGGACTGACGACGGCGCCCGTACGGACGTCGAACCGGCCGGCGTGGAATGGGCACTCCACGATGCCGCCCTCGAGCAAGCCTTCGCCCAGCGGACCGCCCCGGTGCGTGCACTCGGCCTGGAAGGCTACGAACTCACCGTTCACGTTGGCGACGACGATCTCCGCGCCGCCCACCTCGACGGTCGTCATCTCGCCCGGTGGCACGTCGCCAACGCTGGCAACCCTCACGAACTCTGCCATGTGGCCCTCCTGAACTGAAGCAGCTAGGTGCGTAAATCATAGCATGGGCGCGCCGGTGGATATTGCAGGCGCGTCTCGGGCAGTGTTACCATGCGATAGACAGCGGAAGAGCGCTGTCATGACCTTTAAGGCGGTCCTGTGAGGCCGCCAAGGAGCGAGTGTCCTGGCCTACAGTCGCGTCCCGGCTAACGGTACGTACCGAAATAGCGAGCGTCCCTCTCGTCTCGGCGGGAGGGATATTTGTTTGAGCGGGAGGCCGGGCCTGTGAACGGCCACACGGTCCTCACGGCCGACGACATCCGCCGCGCCATCCGCCGCATCGCGCACGAAATGGTGGAGCACAACCACGGCGTGGCGGGCCTGGTGCTGGTCGGCCTGCGTACGCGCGGCGCGCCGCTGGCGCATCGCATCGCCGCCGCCATTCAGGAGTTCGAGGGAGAGACCGTCCCTGTCGGCACGCTCGACATCGGCCTCTACCGGGACGATATCGCCTCTTCTCAGTTGCGGCCTCGCATTCAGCCCACCGAACTGCCCATCGACATCGACGGCAAGGACGTCGTGCTGGTGGATGACGTTCTTTACACCGGCCGCAGCATCCGCGCCGCTCTGGATGCGCTCACAGACTTCGGACGGCCCTCGACGATCCAGCTCGCGGTGCTCGTGGACCGCGGTCACCGGCAGCTGCCCATCCGGGCCGATTACGTGGGCAAGAACATTCCCACCGCGCTTCAGGAGGAGGTGGAACTGCTGCTGGAAGAGGTCGACGGGCGCGACGAGGTGAGGATCGTGCCCGCCTCAGACGGAGAAGGTGAGAGATGAGTCCCAAGAAGAGCGTCCCCGTGGCGACGGCGGAGGCCGCGCCCCCGGCCTGGGCCAGGCATCACCTGCTGGACCTGGATGACTTCACGCCGGCGGAAATCGCGATGGTCATGGAGACGGCCGATGCGATGAAAGAGGTGATGGGCCGCGACGTGCCTCGGGTGCCGGCCCTGCGCGGCCGCACGATCATCACCCTCTTCTACGAGGCCAGCACGCGCACTCGGGCCTCGTTCGAGCTGGCCGGCAAGGCCCTGGGTGCAGACGTGATCAACGTCGCGGCCAGCGGCTCCAGCGTGGAGAAGGGCGAGTCGCTGGTAGACACAGTGCGCACGCTGCAGGCCGTCGGCGCCGACGTCCTGATCATGCGCCACGCCTCGTCCGGGGCGCCGTATCTCGTCGCCCGGCACGTGCGGGCCAGCGTCATCAACGCCGGCGATGGGTGGCACGCCCATCCCACGCAGGCGCTGCTGGACCTGTACACGATGCGCAGCCACCTCGGCGATCTGCGCGGCCGCCGGGCCGTCATCGTCGGCGACATAGCGCACAGCCGCGTGGCCCGCTCCGACATCTGGGGCCTGGCGGTGGTCGGCGCGGAGGTCGTGCTCTGCGGCCCGCCGACGCTGCTGCCCGCGGGGATGCGGCCGGGCGACTTGCCCAGCGAAGAACCGCTGGCCATGCCGCGTGTCCAGGTCGAGACGAACCTGGAGCGGGCGATCGCGGGAGCGGACGTCGTCATGGCGCTGCGGCTGCAGAAGGAACGCATGCAGTCCGGCCTGCTTCCTTCCATCCGCGAGTACGCCACGCTCTACCAGCTCACGCCGGAGCGGCTGGCGCTGGCCCGGCCGGGGGCGCTGGTCATGCACCCGGGGCCGATGAACGAAGGCGTGGAGATATCGCCGGCGGTGGTGGCGGGTCTGCAGTCCGTGATCGAGGAGCAGGTGACGAACGGCGTGGCCGTCCGTATGGCGGTGCTTTACCTGATGGGCAAGGGCAAGGTGTCGTGATAAGGCGGCTGCCGGCAATGCGCACGGCCGCAGGGGTCGTTCGCGAACGACCCCTACAACGAGCCGCGTTCGCAGGTCGCCCCGGAGCCCGGCAATGACCAGCCTCACCATCCGCGGCGGGCGGGTCATCGACCCGGCGAATGGCATCGACGCCATCGCCGACGTGCTCATCGTCGATGGCCGCATCGCCGCCGTTGGTCGGGATGCCGGCAAGGATGCGAGCGAGTCGATCGACGCCCGCGGGCTCGTCGTCTGCCCCGGCTTCGTCGATATCCACACGCACCTGCGAGAGCCCGGCTTCGAGCACAAGGAGACGATCGCCACGGGGATGCTGGCGGCGGCGCGCGGCGGCTTCACCACCGTTTGCGCCATGCCCAATACGCAACCGCCCATCGACTCGGCGGCCGCCGTCGAGTTCGTGCTGCGGACGGCGGAGACGCAGGGGGTCGTCCGGGTGCTGCCCATCGCCTGCGTGACGCGCGGGCGGGCCGGGCGCGAGCTGGCGGAGCTGGCGGAGCTGGCGCAGGCGGGCGCGGTCGCGTTCAGCGATGACGGAGCCCCGATCGCGGACGCGCACCTGATGCGGCGGGCGCTGGAGTACGCCGGCATGCTGGGCGCGCCCGTGATCGACCACTGCGAAGACCCGTCGCTGGCCGCTGGTGGAGTGATGCACGAGGGCTGGGTCTCGACCCGCCTGGGCCTGCGCGGTGTCCCGGCCGCCGCCGAAGAGGCGATGGTGGCGCGCGATATCGCCCTGGCGGAGCAGACCGGCTCGCACGTACACATCGCGCATGTCAGCACGGCCGGAGCGGTGGAGCTGATACGGGGCGCGAAGGCGCGCGGCGTGCGCGTCACCGCTGAGGTCACACCACATCACCTGGTGCTGACCCACGAGGCCGTGCTGCTCGGCCCCGGTGAGGCGCCCGGAATGCTCGCGTACGACACCAACGCCAAGGTCAACCCGCCGCTGCGGACGGCCGGGGACGTGGAGGCGTGCGTGGCCGGCCTGCTGGACGGGACGATCGACTGCATCGCCACGGACCACGCGCCGCACGCGACGCAGGACAAGCTGTGCGAGTTCGATGTCGCGGCGTTCGGTATCAGCGGCCTGGAGACGGCGCTGGGTCTGTGTATGACAACCCGCGTAGGGGT
>JBGQEU010000197.1:0-3875 GCA_041496525.1 Dehalococcoidia bacterium | reverse complement strand
CTCGCGCTTGGTTTGAGGGCAACTGCCGCGGAAACGACATCTGCCATCTGACGCTGATGTCCGCGCAAGCGCTGGCTCCCGCCGGCGCCGGCCGCCTGCTGGCTGGTTGATCCGCCTCAGGCGGACCCGGCGCACCTTAGAACGCCGGCACGCCCAGCAGTTCGCGGCCCAGGATCAGCTTCTGGATCTGGGTGGTGCCTTCGTAGAGGCTGAGGCCGATGGCATCCCGCAGGAGGCCTTCCACCGGGTACTCGCCCAGATAGCCGACGCCGCCGTGCAGGGCGATGGCGTTGCGGGCCGCCCGCACGGCCGCCTCCGTGGCGAACTGCTTCGCCATCACGACGTTCTTGGTCGCCGGTTCCCCGGCGTCCCGCTGCCGCGCCGCCTCGACGGTCAGAAGCCGCGCCGCCTCGCAGTCGGTCGCCATGTCCGCCACGATCTCCTGGATCAACTGGTGGCCGGCGATCGGTTTGCCCCACTGCTGCCGCTGCTGCGCGTAATTGACGCAGGCGTCCAGGCAGGCCTGGATGATGCCGACCGCGCAGGCGGCCGTTGAGGTGCGGCCGCTCTCCAGCGACGTCTGCGCGATGCGGAAGCCGTCGCCCGGTTTCCCCAGCAGCCGGTCCGCCGGCACGTGGACGCCGTCGAAGAAGAGGGCCGCAGTGTTGGACGCCTGCAGTCCCAGCTTGTCTGTGATCACCTGCCGCTCCAACCCCGGTGAATTGCCGTCCACCACGAGCGCCACGATGCCCTTGTGGCGCTTGCCGGGGTCCGCCTGGGCGAAGACGATGATGATGTCCGCCAGCGAGCCGTTGGATATCCAGAACTTGCTCCCGTTCAGGACCCAGCCGCCCTCGTTGCGCTGTGCCGCCAGTTCCATCGCCGCCGGGTCCGAGCCGACGTTCGGCTCCGATAGGGCGAAGGCCCCGATCAGCTTGGCGCTGAGCAACGGCGGCAGCCAGCGCCGCCGCTGTTCCTCCGTCCCAAAGGCGTATATCGCCGTGCCCACCAGCGACAACTGAACTGTCAGGGCGGCGGTGAAGACGGATGGGCTGGCGCCGCCGATCGCCTCGCAGGCCAGCACGTAGGAGACGTTGTCTATGCCGCCGCCTCCGTACTCCTCCGGAAAGGTTCCGGCCAGCAGCCCGCTCTCTGCCATCTTCCGCATTACGTCCAGCGGGAAGCTCTCGTCGTTTCGCCGCTCGCGGACGTACGGCCTGATCTCGCGCTCGGCAAAGCGCTTGGCTGTCGTGTAGATCATGCGTTGGGCTTCGGTTAGCTGCATAGCTCTCTCCCGTGTACTACCCAGGCTGTCTTCCTGCCGTCGATAGTGTATCAAAGGTGTAGAGCCTTGACGGGCGGCGAGGACGCCTGATACCTTCGCTGAAAACAGAGAGAGGGGCACAGATTGTCGCTATCCGCTGAAGAGCGCGGGCGTCGCATCCAGCAATATGCGACGGGACCTGCCCGGCTGCGAGCCGCACTGGACACGGTTCCCCCGGAGGCGCTGCGCTGGCGCCCGGCGCCCGGCGAGTTCTCTGTTCACGAGATCGTCTGCCACTGCGCCGATTCCGAAACGAATGCCGCCGCCCGCATCCGCTACCTCGCCGCCGAGAAGGCGCCCGTCATCCTGGGCTACGATCCTGGCAACTGGGCGCGGCGCCTGGACTATCACAGCCATCCATTGGAGGCCGCCCTGGAGGCGATTCAGGCCGTGCGGGCGAACACCGTGCCGTTGCTGGAGCGGCTTCCAGATGATGCCTGGGACAAAGTCGCTGAGCATACGGAATCCGGCCGCTATACCGGACATGACTGGCTGCGCAGCTACAGCGAGCACCTGGAAGAGCACGTTGGTCAGATAGAGCAGACGCTGGTCGCCTGGCGCGCTTCCCGCCGGACCTGAACGCCCCGACGGACGCATCCGGGAGGACACGCCGGCTCGTGGCTATTGGGCCCCGACAGCCGATCCGATGAGCGGGCAGCTTGGTGGCAGCTCGACGGGTAGGTCTGCCGTCTGGCGCAAGATTAAGAGTACGTCCGTGGCGTCCAGTCTCGCGTTACAGTCCACGTTCCCTGCCAAGGGGACGCAGGCGCCGGTATTCGGTAGCTTCGCCAGGTACTGCAAGAGCAGCAGGGCGTCCATCGAATCGAGCGTACCATCGCAGCTGACGTCGCCGCGCTTGATGGCGACGAGAGGTATCCGGCTCATCCCGCCATCGGGGACGATGAAGGGCGCCGGCTTGGCCAGTCCCGCCTCCACCAGGGCGGAGAGGACCTGCTGGTCCGGCAGCGCCAGCCGTTTGCCTCCGACCACCATCCATTGCTCTGTGCTGGTGAGCTCCCGGAACCGGCTGTAGTCGGAGGGCAGCAGCGAGATCTGCGCCATGCCTCCCTCGGGGACTCTGCGCACGTTGGAGGCGTCGAGCCCCAGCGGGCCCAGGGGCTGCGCGCTCTCCAGCGCGAACTGCGCTCCCCCGTATACCACGTATATCGGCGGCGCCCCCTGTTGCGAGAGCAGCGTGCCATCGACAGGCGTCAGCGGCACTGTTGCCACAAAGCCGTTCGGCACCACCTGCGCAGCGTTCCAGTCCAAGCCCATCGCGGCGGCCGTCGCCTGGTCGGGGATGCGGAACCTGGCGCCGCCCTCGATCAGGTAGACGGCGAGGTCCGAGGCCTCCCGTATCAGGCAACCGTCTCGTAACGTCACCCAGCAGGACTCTGTGGCAGGACCCGGGTAGTTGCCGATGGCGCTCCAGACGTCTGCCGGGACGACGCCGCGGCGCCAGACGCTGACATGAGAAGCCCCCGATATCGAAGCCCCATCCAGCGCCTGGAGGAAGCGCTGCGGAGTGCTGTCCCCTTGCAGCATGGGGGCGTAATCCAGCGGCCGGCCCGGAGCCAGCGTGTTCAGGTCAAAGCGCGCCTGTTCCACGCAGCCTGCCGGGTCGTCCCACGGTGTCTGGCCCGCGAACGTTTCCCAGTAGCACATGGGGATGGCCACGTCCGCCACGCTCAGCCAGGTGGCCGTCGCGGAGGTGTTCCAGTACCAGGTGCGCGGGTCGTAGATCACGCCCAGCCGGGCGGTGGGGCGCGCGGCTCGGAGCTGCCGCCAGAAGTTCTCGGCCAGGAATGCGCAGTCGTTGTCGCAGAACCCGTAGAACGGCTCCACGTCCACGTAGAGCGCCGCCACCCCGGCATCGATGACCTGCTCTGCCATGCTCAGTTGGCCCTGGACATCGGTGCCGTACGGCACGAACCAGGCGGCCACGTCGATTCCTTGCGGGTTGTAGATGTCCAGCAGGCGCCGGATGCTGTCCGGACCGGAGACTGCCGCAGGATTCGTGTCCCAGGTGGACATCCAGTCCGTGCCGTCGTGCGTCTTCACGTAGACGGCGTGAATGGGGAGGAGCGAATCGTTGGGCTGGGCGCCGGGGTAGTCCCTGTCGAAATCCCAGATGACGGCGTCGGCCTGGATGCTCTGGGCTCTGGCGGAATGGGTTGCTTGCGAACCGATGGCCAGGAAGGCCAGGGCGATGGATGCTATTGCCAGGAGCGCCGGGGGAAACCGTCGCATTTGCCTCCGCCCCTCGGACCCCACTTGCGGGACCGTTGGATCTGGGTACACCCCGAACAGTCGGTCATGGGGGAGTCTAATCCAAAGGCGGTCGCGCGGTCAAACGCGCACACTGGTCCGGCGCCGATCGCCGAGACGCCCTGCGCGTCCGCGCAGGTTCGCGCCGGCCGCCGGTGCCACCTGGCGTGCTCGTCCTGGCTACGGCGCCCGGAGGTCTGGGCTCTTCTCGAACCTCCACTCGTTGACGTTCAGGAAGCGAGACGAAGGGTGGAAGAGCACGCCCAGGTTGACGCCTTTCATT
>JBGQEU010000196.1:0-3878 GCA_041496525.1 Dehalococcoidia bacterium | reverse complement strand
TGCACGCCGCCGCCTGGACGGACACCGCCGGCTGCGAGAAGGAACCGCAGCGGGCGCTGGCCGTCAACGCCGGCGGCAGTGGCGTCGTCGCCGAGGCCTGCCGCAGCGCCGGCGCGGCGATGCTCTACGTGAGCACCAATGAGGTCTTCGACGGGACGAAGGCGGCCCCGTACGTTGAAGACGACGAGCCACGCCCGGTCAACACCTACGGACAGTCCAAGCTGGAGGGCGAGCGCCGCGTGCAGGCCGCCCTGGAGCGGGCGATCATCGTGCGCACATCGTGGCTCTACGGCCCCGGCCGTGTCAGCTTCCCGGAGAAGATCTTGCAGGCGGCGAAAGAGCGCGCGCGCCTGCGCCTGGTCACCGACGAGGTCGCTTCGCCCACCTGGACCGTGGACCTGGCGCACGCCATCTCCAGGCTCGTCCGGAAGCCGGCGTCCGGCATCTACCACCTGGCGAACGCCGGGCAGTGCTCGCGCCTGGAGTGGGCCCGGGAGGTGCTGCGCCTGGCCGGCCTCGGTAGCGTCACGATCGAGCCAACAGTCCAGGCCGAGTTCGGGGCGCCGTACCGCAAGCCGGCGTTGTCCACGCTGGCCAATGTGCGGGCGGCCGGGCTCGGCATCGTGTTGCGCCCGTGGCAGGCGGCGCTCCGTGACCATTTTCGACCCACGGGCTCCCCCAACGCGGCGGCGGGCCGGACGCGGGTCACCGGATAGGAGTGGCTCCGGTGCTGCGCACGAGGAAAGTCCCGGACGAGCCGCCCGAGCGCGAGGACGCACCTCCGCAGCATGTCGCGGAGAAGGACACGACGGAGGCTCACGTGTACCCGGAGCTGATCGGTGAGGTCGAGGCGGGCTCGACGCCGGCCGCCAAGCGGCTGATCGACATCGCGGTGGGGTCGCTGGCCATTGGCACCCTGTGGCCTGTGTTCGCCCTGGCCGCCGTGCTCATCAAGCTCGACTCCAGCGGCCCCATCCTGGTCAAGCAGGAGCGGGTGGGGTTGAACGGCCGCGTCTTCCGTTTCCTCAAGTTCCGCACGATGCACTACAGCGATAACCACCACGACCTGCTGGACCGGCTGCCGCTGGGCGACCTCACCCGGCGCTTGCTAAGCCCGCGCGGCCGGCCGCGCAACGCCACCGCCGTCGGCTGGGCCCTGCGCAAGACCACCGTTGATGAGCTGCCGCAGCTGGTGAACGTCGTCCGGGGCGACATGAGCCTGGTGGGGCCACGGCCGGACATCCCGGAGATCGTCGCCTGCTGGCCGCCGGAGTTTCGGCAGCGGCACAAGGTGAAGCCGGGCATGACCGGCCTGGCCCAGGTGAACGGCCGCTCGGACCTGACGCACTACGAGAAGGTGCGCCACGACCTGGAGTACGTGCGCCGCCACCCGATCTCCCGCGACCTGATGATCCTGGTGAAGACGGTAGGACTGGTGATCAGCAAGAAGGGTGCCCGCTAGGCTCCGCCCGGGCCTGGCCGGCCCTTGCCGCCGGGAGAACGATGCGGATCCTTTTCCTGACGTCCGAGTTTCCTTACCCGGCGGAGAGCGGCGGCGCCATCAAGACCCTTAGCCTGATCAACTACCTGCGCGCCCGCCACGAGCTGCGTACCCTCTGCTTTAATCGTTCCGGCCTGACGGACGAGCAGGCGCGCTGGGCGGGCGAGACCGGCGTGAAAAGCGTACGACTGAGCCGCGGCCGCAACCTGCGCAACCTGGCGCTCAGCTACGTCTCCGGCCTGCCGCTGAGCATCGAGCGCAACCGCAGCGACGCCATGCGGCAGCTCGCCGCCCGCATGTTCGAGACCTACCGGCCTCAGGCGGTTTTCGTAGATGGCTGGCTGATGGCGCAGTACCTGCGGCCGGATTTCCGAGGCCTGAAGCTGCTGCACGAGCACAACGCCGAGTACGTGATGTGGCGGCGTCAGGCACAGATCGAGAAGAATCCGCTCCGCCGCCCCCTCGTACGACTGGAAACGAGGCGGGTGGAGGCGTACGAAGCGAGCGCGCTCGCGCAGTTCGATATCGTGTTCGCGGTATCGCCGGCCGACAAGCGGGCGCTGACGGCGCTGGGGACGAACCGCGACACGGTCCAGGTCCTGCCCAACCTGCCCGACGGTTCGCTGCTGGACCTCCAGCGACTTTCCTTCGAGGCCAGCGAGCCGGTGATCTTCTACTTTGGAACGCTGAGCTGGCAGCCCAACATCGAAGGACTCGAGTACTTCCTGCGCACGGTGCTGCCGCTGGCGCGAGAGCAGGTCCCGGAGGCGCGGTTGATAATCGCCGGTAAGGGAGCGCCCGCCGGTCTACAGCAAATGGCCCGCGCGACGGCGGGAGTGGAATTCCTGGGGCCGATCAGCGATCCCGAGCCATACTACCGGCGGGCGCGGGTCTTCGTGGAGGCGACCCGCAGCGGCGGCGGCACCAAGCTGAAGGTTCTAAACGCCCTGGCCCGCGGGCTGCCGGTGGCCGCCACCCCCGAGGCGCTCGAGGGGCTGGACGTGGAGGCCGGCAGGCACGTCCTGGTCGGGGAGAGCGCCCCGGCCCTGGCGCAGGCCGTCGTGCGTCTCCTCCGCGAATCCGACATCTGGACGACGCTCAGCGAGAATGGGCGCGAGCTGGTCCGCGAGCGCTACACCGCAGCCACCGCATATGGCGTTCTCGACGAAGTGCTAAGCGGTGCCGGTGCCGCCGCCTGACGGAGGAGACGTGGACGTCGTCGAGGTCCTGGGCGTCCGGTTCCACGGCCTGACTCGCCGGGAAGCGGCGGCAGCCATCGCCCGTATGGCCACGGGCCAGGGCCAGGGCTACGTCGTCAAGCCGTACTCCGAGTTCATGCCTAGGGCGGCCCGCGACCCGGCGGTTCGCGATATCCTCAACGGCGCGCAGCTCTGCCTGGCGGACGGTGCCGGCGTCCTCTGGGCGGCCCACTACCTGCAACTGCCGGGCGGGCCGCTGCGGGCGCTGGCTCAGCTGCCGCTGTCGCTCGCCTCGCTGGCCCTCAACCCGGGCGCGCTGCGGAGGCCGCTGAAGGAGGCGATGGCCGGCGTGGACCTGACGTGGGAGATGCTGGGCGCGCTGGACGAGGCCGGCGCCGGGGTCTTCCTGCTGGGCGGAACTCTGGCCGAGGTGGATGGCGCCCGGGCGGCGATCGAGCGGCGGTTCCAGCGGCTGCGGGTCGCCGGCTCGCATGCAGGGCACTTCGCTGTGCGCGGCCCGGAGAGCGAGAGGATAGTCGCGGAGATAAACGCGGCGCGGCCCCAGGTCCTGCTCGTGGCGATGGGCTTCCCCCGCCAGGAGAAGTGGATCGCCCAGAACCTGGCGCGGCTCGACGTTCGTGTCGCCGTAGCGGAAGGTGGCTCGTTCTCGTTCATGGCCGGGACGGCGCGCCGGGCGCCGCGCTGGATGCGGCGGGCCGGGCTGGAGTGGCTGTTCCGCCTGCTGCGACAGCCGTGGCGGCTGCGGCGGCAGATGGCGCTGCCGGTCTTCGTCTGGCTGGTCTTCAGGGAGCGGCTGCGTCGGGCGAGCCGGTAGCGCGCTAGGAGACCTCTTTCTCTTCCGCCCGCCGCCCCCTTTCCCGCAGCCGCTGCAGCAGGTCGGCGTAGAACTGCAGGTCGCTGAAGCGGAAGACGAGGGCTTCGCTGATGCTGCGGCCGGAGACCCGGCGGTACCAGTACAGAGTGGCGACGAGCGAGGCGGTGTAGGCGACCGACGAGGCGATGGCAGCGCCTTCCACCTCCAGCCAGGGGATGAGCAGCAGGTCCAGAACGATAGTCAGGCCGAGCGCGATGAATGTGGCGAACGTGTTGTAGATGATGCGGCCCTGGCTGAACAGGTAGCTGCCCAGGACGCGCGTGGCGCTGGCGGCAACGATCCC
>JBGQEU010000195.1:0-3884 GCA_041496525.1 Dehalococcoidia bacterium | reverse complement strand
GGGCCGCGGAACTCGATGAGGTCCTCGCTGAACGGAGCGCTGAAGTCGCGCCGTCCCAGGATCGCGCGTTCGCTGCCGTAGCCACTGCCCAGGCCCTCCACTTGAATGTAGCCGTCGCGCCCGAACAGTTCGAAAGAGAAGAGGTTCTTCCACTGGGTGAGGCTGGAGTGGATGGAGGCCACGACCCCGTTCTCCGTGCGGTAGAGGGCGAAGGCGTTGTCTTCCAGGGGGGCGATGGACCAGTACTGGCTCTGGACGAGGGCGGTCACTTCGGTGAAGCCGTCCAGGAACCAGCGGGCCAGGTCTACGGCGTGGATGCCCTGCTCCATCATCTGGCCACCGCCGACGATGCTGGGGTCGCAGCGCCACTCTTTCTCGTAGCCGGGGCGGCCGCCGATGCCGTAGCGGCAGCGCAGGAAGACCGGCGCCCCGATGGCCCCCTCGCCGAACCATTGACGCGCCTGCACGATGCCGGGGTGAAAGCGGTGATTGAAGGCGCACTGGAGGCGCACGCCCTCCCGCTGCGCCGTGTCCACCATGTCCTGGGCCTCGGCCACGGTGCGCGCCAGGGGCTTTTCGCACAGGACCTGCCTGCCGCGCCGCATCGCCGCGATGCTGATCTCTGCGTGCAGGTGGGGTGGAGTGCAGACCACCACCGCGTCAAGATCGTCCCGCTCCACCACCGGCTGCCACCCTGTGGTGCTCTCACAGTTCATGGTCTGCGCCAGGCGCGCGGCGGACTCCTGGTGGGCGGCGCTGACTACCACCAGCTCCGTGCGCGGGTGGTTGCGGACGGCTGGAGCAAGCCGCTTCCCCTGAAGCCCGGCGCCGATGACGCCGACTCTCACAGGGCCGTTTCCTCCGGCTGATCGCCGAGTCTAGCCTGGCGGCCGCGGCCGGTACCCAGGTAGAGGAACCCGTGGCGGGCCATAGCGCCGGCGTCGAGCATGTTGTGAGGGTCCAGCAGGACGGGATTGTGCATCGACCGGCGGATGCGGCCGAAGTCCAGCTCGCCGAACTCGGGCCACGGGGTGGCCAGAAGCAGGGCGTCTCCTTGCTGGGCCACCGCATACGGGTCGTCGCACAGGGTCAACTCGCTGTGCGGGCGCACCTCGTCCGGATCCGCCTTCGGGTCGTAGGCGCGGATGCAGGCGCCGTCGGCGGCCATCGCTCTGATAAATTCGAGGGCGGCGGAGCGACGGAGGGTGCTCGTGCCCGGCTTGTAGGTCAGGCCGAGGACGCCGACCTGCCGGCCCTGCAGAGAGGCGTAGACCCCCCGCAGTTTTCTCAGCACGCTCTCGCTCTGGGCCTCGTTGACGGCCAGGACGGCGCGGATCAGGGGCGCACCCTGGCCGTGCCGGCCGGCGGTGCGGAGCAGCGCTTTCAGGTCGCGGGCCAGCGTGCCGCCGGCGAAGCCCAGGCCGGGCTGGAGGGGCGCTCCGGGGCCGATGCGGCGGTCCAGGCGGAGAGCGCGGGCCACGGCCAGGGCGTCCGCCCCTACCTCGTCGCAGATGCCCGCTATCTCGCCGATAAAGCTGATGGAGGTGGCCAGGTAGCAGTTGATGGCGTGCTTGATCATCTCGGCCGTGCGGAGACCTACCTTCACCCGCGGCGCTCTGATAGCGGAGAGAAGACCGTCGACGGCATCGCCGGTGGCGCCGTCATCGGCGCCAATCACCAGCATGTCGGGCCGCAGGAAGCGCTCGATCGCCTGGCCCAGCCGCAGGTTCTCCGGGAGATAGGCGATGCCGAAGCCGAGCGCAGGGTTCAGCTCGTGGATTGTGGCAGCCAGCTGCTCGCAGGTACCCACGGGGACCTGGCTGCTGACGATGACGGTAGCGCCGCTCTCCAGATGGGGAGCCAGGCCGGCGGCGGCGGCGAACAGGGGCGAAAGGTCAACCTCGTCCTGGTCGTCCACGGGAGTGTCGTGGGCGATGATCGCGTGCGCGGCGCCCGCCAGCGCCTCTGCCGCGTCCGTGGTGAAGGTGAGGCGCCCGGCCGCCAGGTTGGCGGCGATGATCTCGTCCAGGCCCGGCTCGAACAGGGGCGCGGCACCCCGGTTCAGCCGGTCCACGCGCGTGGCGTCGGCGTCGACGCCGGCGATGTGGTAGCCCAGCTCGGCCAGGCAGGCCGCCGTCACCGAGCCCAGGTGCCAGAGGCCAATGACGCAGACTTTGGTACCACTCATACCGGCGCCGGCTCTGCCTGCGCCGTCAGGCGCCCGACCGCGATGCGCACGGCATCCGTAGCGGAGCGTTTGGCGGTCCAGCCCAGGTTCCGCATCTTGGTGACGTCGTGGAAGTAGGCTGGGACATCGCCGGGCCAGCCGCGCCGGCCGCCGGTGTAGCGGAACTCCACGTCCCGCAGGCCCATCTCCTCCACCACGATGCGGGCCACGTCGGTGACTCTCAGGCTGGAGTCGGAGCCCAGGTTGAAGACGTCGCACTGCGGGCCGCCGGCGTGGCCGAAGGCGAACAGCATTCCGTCCACGCAATCCTCGACCAGGAAGAAGTTCTTCTGCTGCTGGCCGTCGCCCAGGATTTGCAGCACGTGGGGGTCTGCGCGCAGCTTGCGGACGAAGTCGTAGATGACGCCGTGGCCCATGCGGCCGCCGACGACGTTGGCGAAGCGGAACTGCCAGGCGCGTATATCGTGGAGGTGGCAGTAGGCGCTGATAAGCCCCTCGCAGGCCAGCTTGGCGGCGCCGTAAGGCGAAATGGGCAGAAGTGGGCCCACCTCCTCCGGCGTGGGGTTCAGAGGCGACTCGCCGTAGACCGCCGCTGACGACGCGAACAGGAGCTTGTGGACGTCGTTGGCGGCCATCGCCTCCAGGACGTTGCTGGTGGCGATGGTGCAGTTCTTGAGGTCTAGCTGGGGGTCGGCGGCGCCGCCGGGGATATCGGTGTTGGCGCCGAGGTGGCAGACCACGTCCTGCCCGGCCATGCTGCGCGTGAGAGTGCCGGCGTCCAGCATGTCCGCCTGCACCAGCCTGAAACGGTCGTGCTGTGATGCCTGGTCCAGCCACTGGCTGCGCCCCAGAGCCAGCTTGTCGTAGGCGGTCACCTGGTTGCCCTCTGCCAGCAACCTGTCCACCAGGTGGCTGCCGATGAAGCCGGCGCCGCCCGTCACGAAGTACCGCTTTCCTTCCGCCATTCTATTTCTCCTTTCCGAACACTCCGGCCAACACGCCGGAAAGATAGCCAAGAGCCAGGAACGTTAGTGAGGCAGAGATGAGACCGATCCGCCGGCCCGCCAGCCGGGGCCGGCGCGGCAGATCGGCAATGGTCCGCGGCAGCAGCCGGGTAAGGATGCGTCGCAGCAGCGTGCGCTCGGCGGCCAGCGGTGCGGCCGCTCCGGCGGCGCGCTGCAGCATCCGGCGGGAGCGGCCGATGAAGTAGGACCTCTCGGCTACCCAGCGCCAGCTCAGGCGGTAGCGGTGGACCTTGTGCCAGACCCGTGCGCGCGGGCTGAAGACAATGCGCTTGCCGGTGGCCGCCCGCACGCGCAGGGAGAACTCGTTGTCCTCAGCGAAGCCGCCGCGATGGAAGCCGTGCCGGTTGTCGAAGCCGCCGCAGGCGTGGAACGACTCGCGGCGGAACGCCATGTTGTGGCCCCAGGCGTTGCGGACCTCCGTGGTCTCCTCCAGGCCGCTCCAGCCGGTGCAGCTTATCAGCCAGTAGAACTCCTCCGGCAGCCAGCTCATGCCACCGTCGTCCCAGAGGGGGAGGGTGGCGCCGGTGAGCCCGATGACCGAGTCCTCCCGGCAGGCCCGGACCACCTCTTCGGCCCAGTCCGGGAAAGCGACGGTGTCATCATCCAGGAAGGCCAGTATCTCCCCCCCGGCGGCTTCAATGCCCATGTTCCGGGCCGCGGAAAGGCCGTGC
>JBGQEU010000194.1:0-3886 GCA_041496525.1 Dehalococcoidia bacterium | reverse complement strand
GCGACGGCGCTGCTCAGCACCTCGATGGGCCCGTACCTGAGCATGCCGCATTCGTACCTGGCGATGACGCGCCGCTCGGTCTACGTGAGTCCGGAGGCGGCGGAAGAGCGGGTGCACCTCCACCCGGCTGATTCGAAGTACTTCTTCGTCTATCCGTTTGTCAAAACCCGTGAGTGGTACCAGCTGCCGCAGGAAGAGCGGCAGCAGATGATGGACCAGCACATCGCCATCGGCCGCAAATACCCGTCGGTGAAGCTGAACACAACGTATTCGTTCGGGCTAGACGACCAGGAGTTCGTGGTCTCCTTCGAGACGGACGAGCCGGCCGATTTCCTGGACCTGGTGATGGAGCTGCGGGCGGCGAAGAGCAGCCTCTACACCCTGCGGGACACGCCGACCTTCACCTGCATCTCGATGGGCCTGAAGGAGGTTCTGGGCTCGCTCGGGGCGCCAGGCGACGAGGTGAGGCCAGGTGCGGGGGAGGAGAGGGCCCGCGAGGGCCAGTGGATGCGCGTGGCGGCGCTCTCCGACGTCCCGGCGGGGTCGAGCAAAGTGGTCTACTACGAAGGACGGCAGGTCGCGCTCTTCAACGTTGGTGGCAGGTTCTACGCCATCGCCAATCGCTGCTCGCACGCCAACGGCCCGCTGGCCGAGGGACGGGTGGAGGGAACGACGGTGACCTGCCCTTACCACGATTCTCAGTTCGACCTGGCGACCGGGGCGCCCCTGCGTCCTCCCGCGAATCGCCCCGTGCAGGCCTATCAGGTGAAGGTGGAGGACGCGGCGATTTACATGGCGCCGGGCCGGGCGGAGGAACCGGCGTCGGGCCGCGCACCGGACCAGCAAGGGCGGTAGACTCCGACGTCGGGGCGCGCCCTCCCTTTCGCCGTCCTGGTGCTGGCTGCCCTCCTCGCCGGCGGCTGCGGGAGCGCCTCCAGCGGGCCCACCTCGCGCGCGTCATCCACCTCGCCGGCCGTCGTCACAGGTGTGCCCGCAACGGCATCCCTGACGCCGCTACCGACGGCGCCCCCGACGCCTACCGCGCCGCCAACGCCCACCGCGCCGCCAACGCCCGTTTCTGCACCCCCGCCCACGCCGGTCCCTCTCCAGCACGCCCCGCCCTACACAGTGGCCATCGACGCCGGGCATGGTGGGCCGTACTACTCGGGGGCGGCGCACACCTTTGCGGACGGCAGCACGCTTATCGAGAAGGACCTCAACCTGGACATCGCCCTCCGCCTGGACGTCCTTCTGAAAGACGCTGGATATAACGCGGTCCTGACCCGCCGGGGCGACTACACCCTCACCGCCTTTGATCCCTCGCAGTACAGGGCCAGCCAGCGGGTCGAGTTGCAGGCTCGGGTGGACCTGGTAAACGAGGCGGCGGCGGATATCCTCGTCTCTGTCCACTTCAACGGGTCGGACGACGCGGGCCAGGGCGGGACGGAGGTCTACTACAACCCGGACCGCAGCTTCGGACTCAGCAGCCGGGCCCTCGCCACCTACGTTCGCGACGCGCTCCTGACGGCGATCCGCGACCTGGGGTACGACGCGCGCGACCGCGGGGTGCGCAACGACGCCGAGGTCGGCGGCGACCCAACGCAGCCGCACTCCTTCCTCCTGGGCACCGATGAAGGCTTCCGGGCCAGCCTGATGCCGGGCATCATCGGTGAGGCGCTGTTTGTCAGCAACGAGGCGGAGGCGGTGTTGCTGATGAAGGACGAGGCGCGACAGGCGATCGCGGCGGCTTACAAGGCGGGCATCGACGGCTATTTCAACTGGCTGAACGGCGGTGGGTAGCGGACCGTAGCGGGGGCTGCCGCCACACCACATCAGGCCGCCCAGAGCGGCTCGCCTCTAGCGCCGCCGAGCCGTTGCCCGATGTCCGGCCGGTGGTGTATTCTCCGGCTGAAAGGCGGTAATCGTGCGGTTCTCCCTGATCCCCCGCAGCTTCCTGTTTTACGACCTCTTCGAAGAGAGCGCACACAAGCTCGTGACGGCGGCGGAGCTTCTCAGCGATTTGCTGGAGCATTACGAGAATATCGAAATGAAGACTGCCCGCATGAAGGAGTTGGAACACGAGGCGGACAACATCACCCACGAGCTGTACCGCCAGGTCCACCAGACCTTCGTCACTCCCCTCGACCGCGAGGACATCATCGCCCTGGCCCAGCGGCTCGATGACGTCATGGACTTTATGGAAGGGGCCACGACAGCCATGCGCATCTACGGGATCACGCAGCCCACCCCGGCCGCCCGGGCGCTGGCGGATCTCGTGCGCCTGCAATGCGTACAACTGGAGACGGCTATCGGAGCGTTGCGCAGCGCGCGGCGCTTGAAGCACATCATGGATCAGCTCAAGGAAGTGAACCGCCTGGAGAACGAAGCCGACTCGCTCTTCCTGACCGCCACCGCGGAACTCTTCCAGGGGGGGATGAGCTCCATCGACATCATCAAGTGGCGGGACATCTATGATCAGCTGGAACGGGCCAGCGACAGCACGGAGCAGGTCGCCCACGTGTTGGAAGCCATCGTTCTGAAGAATGCATAGGGGCGCGCGGGGCTCATCCGGAGGGAAGCAACGCTTCCCTCTTTTTGTATGTGACAGCGGAAGGAGCGCGTGATCGACACGGATCTCCTCTTCGTCATCTTCATCGTCGCTGTGGCCCTCACCTTCGACTTCTTCAACGGCTTCCACGACGCCGCTAACTCCGTCGCCACAATCGTGTCTACGCGCGTGCTCAGCCCCGGGCAGGCGGTGATCTGGGCGGCGTTCTTCAACTTCGTGGCCGCCTTCGTCATCGGGACGCATGTGGCGAACACGATCGGGAAAGGGGTGATCGAGACCAGCGTCGTCGACGAGAAGGTCATCCTCTCTGCTCTCATCGGCGCCATCGTCTGGGACGTAATCACTTGGAGGCTCGGCCTGCCCACGAGCTCATCTCACGCCCTGATCGGCGGGCTTGTCGGAGCGGCGATGGCGAGCAGCGGGACAGGGGTCATCATCAGCGATGGTATCGAGAGGACCAGCGCCTTCATCGTCATCTCGCCCGTTACAGGGTTTATCGGGGCAGTCCTCCTGGCGCTGGCGACGCTGCGGCTGTACGAACGGGTGGCGCCGGCGATGGCGCACGCCATCTTCAAACGGTTACAGTTAGTGTCAGCCGCCGCCTACAGCCTGGGCCACGGCGCCAACGATGCGCAGAAGACGATGGGCGTCATCACCGTTCTGCTCTTCACAACGGGCCACCTGGGGGGTGACTTCCACGTGCCGCTGTGGGTCATCCTCTCGGCGCACGCCGCCATCGCCCTCGGTACGCTCTTGGGCGGGTGGCGCATCGTACGGACAATGGGCCTGAAGATCACGAAGCTGGAGCCGAAGGACGGCTTTGCGGCGGAGGCTTCCTCGGCGGCGGCCCTCCTGTTCGCCACTCAGGTTGGTATTCCGGTGAGCACGACCCATACCATCGCCGGCGGCATCGTTGGTGTGGGGTCGACCCGCCGCCTCTCAGCGGTACGTTGGGGCGTCGCCATCAACATCGTTATCGCCTGGATCGTCACGATCCCGGCATCCGCTTTGATCGCCGCCGGGGCCTACGCGGTGGCGGATCGGTTCTGATATGTCCAATCTGGCCACCGAGATCCTCCTGGCCATCGCCACGGCTCTCCTTGCGGCAGTCATTCTTGTGCCCACGTTCGTGGTGCTGAAGCTGCTGCTCGACCAGGGCTTGGCGGTCCTGCTCGTGGTCGTTGTGGTCTTTGGGATTCTGCTGGCGTACGCGCTACGCCGCGAGACGACCCGCTAGGCGTCGGCCGCTACGTCTGGTCAGGCGCTACGCTGCGCTGATGTCTCCAAGGGAATTACGGCTTGACAGGCAGGCTCGCG
>JBGQEU010000193.1:0-3906 GCA_041496525.1 Dehalococcoidia bacterium | reverse complement strand
TTCCGGCTGAGCGAAAAGGGGATACGAACGCACAGTTGTGAACAGGGCTATTAAGCCTGCCCTTCAACCTACGCGGGCGCCGCCTCGTCCAGCAGAAACGACCGCAGCACCGACGCGAACTGCTCCGGGCGCAAACGCGGCAGCGAATGGCCCGTCCCTTTGAACACGTACAGCCTCCCCCTGGGCAGCGACTCTACCATCCGGCCCGCGATCTCGTCGTCGAGGATCGGGCTCTCTTCCCCTCGCATCACCAACGTCGGGCAGCGCACTCGCGTCAGGGAGTCCCAGAGGAACGATATCTCCGGTATGGCCGCTTTCGTCGTTATGTCTGCCAGCCGCCTGTCGTAGCGGTTGGCGTAGAGGCCTGTCCTGAGCCCGGCGTCAGCCGGTGTCGAAGGGCCGTCCTGGCCCTGGGTCAGCGAGTTCTGGATCAGCCGCGCGATGGATGGCTCGTCGAGAGAGGGCCACTGCCGCCGGTAGAAGGCGCCCGCCTGCTCCAGCGTGAACGTGCTGGGCGGGACGTCTGACTTCGCCGTCATGTCCGCCTTCAGGCCGCGGGCCCCGGCCTTCGCCATCTGCGGCCCCATGTCCACCAGCGCCAGGTGCCGCAGGCGCAGCCAGCTATCCCGAGCGTAGGCCATGGCGGCGCGGGACCCGAGCGACAGCCCCACAAGATCGAACCGCTCCAGGCCAACGGCGTCCGCAAAGGCCGCCAGGTCCGCGGCCAGCGCCCACACCAGGTAGCCGCCCGGCGCCTGCTCGCTCTCGCCGTGGCCGCGCTGGTCAGGCGCGAAGATATGGAACTCGTCCAGCAGCCGGTTGGCGCAGTCCTGCCAGTAGTAGGCGTAATCGCGCAGGCCGTGCATCAAGACCAGGGGCCGGCGCCCGCTGCCCTTCCACTCGAAGTAGTGGATGCGCAGGCCGTTGAGCTTGAGCTCGCCCTCTCGCGGCTGCACCAGGCCTGTCACCCTCTAGTGCTCCTCCCGGAATCGCCATCGTATGCAGTAGCCCACTACTACATCACCCCAGAAGGCAAGGGCGCCGCTATTTGGGCGGCTCCAGTTCGTGGCTGTGGCTGTGGTCGTGTTCCGGCCCGTGCTGGTGCTCTTCCTCTTCCACGTAGAACTGAAAGAGCACGCCGCCGGAGTCCCTGGGGTGTATGTAGGTTTCCGCCCAGCCGTGGCTGCGCTGCACGCCCAGGAACGGTTCGATGCCAAAGCCGCGGATCGCATTCGCCGCCCGTTCGATGTCCTCCACCTCGAAGGTCACGTGATGGAGGCCGGGCCCCCGCTCGTTCAAGAAGCGGATCAGGAAGCTATCCTCATTCAGCGGCTCCAGCACTTCGAAGTGGCCCGTACCGCCGGGCACCCTCAACCCAACGCCCCGAAAGCCCATCTCAGGGTTCTCGAACCGTCCCTCTACCCGCATTCCCATCAAATCCGTCAGCAGCGGCAGTACATCATCGATGCGACGGACCGCCCAGCACACGTGGTCCAGCCTCCGGACCCCCATCTTCTCGTTCATCCTTGAGACGTCCTCCATTCCGTGGTTACGGCGCGGCCCGCGTCACCCGCATCGCGATCAGATACGCACGAACGAGACCGCGGGCTAAAAGTCATCATACGGTCTGGCGGCCTTGCCGTCATCACTGCCGGCGGCTACTCTGTGGTCGTGAGGAGAAGCCCTGTACCCGCCCCGGTGCAGCTGCAGGAGACCGTGGTGATCGTCAACCCCGTCGCCCGCAAGCTGCCCGCCCGCGGCCGTCTGCAGGAAGCCGACGACTGGCTGCGTGAGCACGGCTGGAAGGGCCAGTGGCTGGAAACGGCCGGGCCGGGAGACGCCACGAGACTGGCCGCGCAGGCGGCGGAGCGGCGGGCGCCGTTCGTCTTCGTGTGCGGCGGAGACGGCACCCTGAACGAAGCGATCAACGGGCTCGCCGGGACGGAGACAGCCGTCGGCATCATCCCGGCGGGCACCGTGAACCTCTGGGCCCGCGAGATGCGTCTGCTGAAGAGGCCGGCGGACGCGGTCAGACTCCAGCTGGAGGGCGAACGCCGCCGGGTCGACCTGGGCCGCGCCGGAGACCGCTATTTCCTGCTCATGGCCGGATACGGCGTCGACGCCGCCGTCGCCAGGCAGGTGTCACCGAAGGTGAAGGGCAGGCTCGGCGCCGCCGCCTACGCCCTCGCGGCCGCCAGGGAAGCGATGCGTTACCGAAGCTCCAGGACGGAGCTGATAGTAGACGGCGAGACGAAGGCGCTGGAAGTGTTTATGGTGCTCGCCGGGAACACCCAGGGCTACGCTGGCGTGACCAAGATAACCCCCGAAGCCAGGGTGGACGACGGGCTCCTGGACATCTGCGTGTACGAGGGACGGACTCGGATGGATATCATCGCCCACGCCGGACGCACGCTCCTGCGGCTGCATCGCGGCTCTCGCGGGGTAATCTACCGGCGCGCCCGGCATCTGCAGTTCGTCTGGCACGGGCGCCCCCTGCCGGCGCAACTTGACGGCGAGCCCATGGAGCAATCGCCGGACGAGGTTACGGTAGCGCCGTCCTCGCTGTGGGTAGCCGTTCCCGCGGGCCTCAAGAGTCCGCTGTTTGCGGCGTAGCCAGGCCCGGCACGACCTGCCGCACAGAACCACCCCGTACAGCAAACACGGCGGCCCGGGAGACGAAGCCCGGCGAGAAGTCGTTCAGGTCCGTGCCGGTCACCAGCATCTGGTCCATCTCACGCAGAGCCCCGAGGACAGCTTGCCGACGTCCGGCGTCCATCTCTGAGAGGACGTCATCCAGGAGCAGGACGGGCGGCTCCCCTCGATGCTCGCACAGGAAATGGGCTTCGGCCAGGCGCAGGGAAAGCGCGACCGTCCGCTGCTGCGCCCGCGAAGCGAACCCGGCGGCCGGCAGGCCGTTCAGCGAGAAGAGTATATCGTCCCGATGCGGGCCCTGCAGCGTCATGCCAGCAGCGATATCGCGGCTCAGGCTCCGGGCCAGCGCGGCCTGGTAGGCGGCCACGGCTTCGGGGACCGTCGCCGTCTGCAGGTCCATAGTCAGCGCCTCCAGACGCGGCCGGTACGCAACCTCTACGAGTTCACCGGCCGCCAGTTCCGTGTGCGACTGCTGCGCCAGCACAGCCAGGCGGGAAAGAGCCGCCGCCCGCCGCTGGACGATGAGACCGCCGTCCTTGCCCAGCTCGCCGTCCCAGAACGCCAGCTCGTCCGGCCTCGCCAGCCCCTCCCGGACGCGCTTGAGCAGGTGGTTCCGCTGCACCAGCACGCGCTCGAAGCGGCTGCGGGCCGCGCCGTACTGCTGGTCCACCTGCATCAGGGTTATGTCGATATAGCGGCGCCGCAGCGCGGGCGACCCGCCAATCATGTCCAGGTCATCGGCCGTGAAGAGAACTGCCGTCACCCGTCCCACGGCGTCAGAGAGCCGCTTCGGCACCCCGTTGACGCGGACCGTCTTGGTGGCAATCGGCCCGCTCGCTCCCGGCCGGGCCACAATCGTGACTTCCAACTTCAAAGGCCCGCCCAGAGTCTCTGCCTGGGCCACGAGGCGCGCCGCCGGCAAGACATCTTCCAGCGCTCCTTGCCGGACAAGTTGCACATCGGTCTCGGCGCGCAAACCGCGCATCGTAGCCAGCAGGTAGATGGCCTCCAGGAGGTTGCTCTTGCCTTCGGCGTTGTCACCCACGAATATGGCGACGCCGGCCGGCAGGTCGATGTCCAGGCGGTGGATGTTACGGTAATCGGCAAGCTGGAGATGAAGAAGCCGCATAAGCGAATTATACGATCGGCCGGGGCGAGGCAGCTATTGGCCGGCGGCAGGCAGGCGAGTGGCCGCCTGGGCGGGGCTTCGGCTAGCGGGATACGGGCGAGACCAGACGCGCGGGCCGGCTGGGG
>JBGQEU010000192.1:0-3918 GCA_041496525.1 Dehalococcoidia bacterium | reverse complement strand
CCGTACGCCTTCCGCGGCCACGGGGAGAAGGGGCTGCATATCCTGGCGGCCGCCAGGGCGGAGACCGGGCTGCCGGTGATCACCGAGGTGATGGACGCCCGCGACGTCGATCTGGTGGCCCGCTTCGCAGATATCCTCCAGGTGGGCGCCCGCAACATGCAGAACTTCACCCTCCTGGACGAGGTGGGCAAGTCCGGCAAGCCGGTGATGCTGAAGCGGGGGCTCTCGGCCACCATCGAGGAGTGGCTGCTGGCCGCGGAGTACATCCTCTCCCACGGCAACCGCGAGGTGATCCTCTGCGAGCGCGGCATCCGTACGTACGAGACGGCGACGCGCAATACGTTCGACATTAACGCCATACCGGTGGCGAAGCGGCTCTCGCACCTGCCGGTGCTGGGCGACCCCAGCCATGCCACCGGGAAGTGGTACCTGGTGGAGCCGGTGGCCCTGGCGGCGATCGCCGCGGGCGCCGACGGCCTGATGATAGAGGTGCACCCGAACCCGGACCACGCCCTCTCGGATGGCGCCCAGTCGCTGACACCGGCGAACTTCCGCAAGCTGATGGAGCGCGTGGGCGTGCTGGGCGAGGCGTTGGGACGGCCGCTGGCGCCGCCCATCGAGGAGAAGAAGGTGCGGGCGCGCAAGGCCAGCTAGCGGGCGTGTCGCGAAGCCAACGCGTTGGGGGCGCGCGGCCATGCGCCCCTACGCGCTGCGGCAAGCGACGGCGAAAAATAATGGAGAAAAAGCATGAGCGATTGACCAGTTCTGGCTGGTCTCGGCCTTTTAGCATCGCTATAATGACCGAGATGGTCCAGATCAAGGTGGAGGGTTTCGATGGCCCGATCGACCTCCTGCTTGACCTCATCGAGCGCGAAAAGCTGGACATCACCGCCCTCTCCGTGGCCGAAGTGACCGACCAGTACTGGCGGGAGATCGAGTCAGCGCCGAACACCGACGCTGACACTCTGGCCGAGTTCATCGGAATCGGCTCCAAGCTCATGTACATTAAGTCCTGCGCTCTGCTGCCCGGCGCGCGGGCGCCGGCCGGCGACCTGCGTGAACAGATCGAAGAGGCGGCGGGCGAGATCACGCAGCTGCTGGAGGAGCACAAGCGGTTCAAGGAAGCGATTGAACTCTTTCGCCAGCTGGAGGAAGAGGGCAGGCGCACGTACGGCAGGGTGGACCCGGCCAAGCGCGTGCCCCTGCCGCCCGGGCTGGAGGGCGTGACTGTCGATACGCTCCTCGAGGCCGTCAAGGAGGCGCTGGTCCGGCGGCCGCCGGAGCCGGAAGAGGCAGTCCTTCACATTGAGCCGGTGACGGTGAACGAGAAGATACGCGAGGTGACGAAGGCGCTGGGCCGCCGCGGCGGACGCCTGGCCTTCCGGCCACTGCTCGCGGCCTGCGGGACGAGAACCGAGATTGTGGTTCTTTTCCTGGCGGTGCTGGAGCTGATCAAGTCCGGCCGTCTCTGGGCCGACCAACCGGAACCGTTCGGCGACATAGAGCTGATCGAAGCGGCCGCTGAGCCCGCCTGAGAGGCGGCGGCCGAACTGTTACTGCGCCACGTTGATCGTGATCGTCTGGCTCACTAGGCGCCCCGGAATGACATGGGTGGAGTCCGTCAGGAAGACTGTGAGCGTGTGGGCGCCGGGAGACAGAGGCGGCAGCGTGACAACGTGGCCGCCGTCCGCCAGGTCTATATGCGTGTCGTCGGTCGGCATGACCTGCCCGGCGGGGGGCACGGCGCCATCGACGATGACATGCATGTGTGTGTGAAGCGGCGCGGGGGTCGTACTGGCCGGCTCCAGCAGCACGCCGGCCACGGCCATGCGGGCCGTTATCGGGTTGCTCACGGTATCGCCGTTCAGGGGCGATACGAACTGCACATCCGGTGCGAGGGTGACCTTCGGGGCCAGAGTGGCGAGGCTCGACTCCGTGTTGTGGCTGTTGCTGGTCCCGCGGGCGATGGCATAGCCGATGAGAGCGCCGGCCAGTACCACAGCGACGATAGCGAGGACGGGAAGCTGCTTGAGGTTCGGCATGGGAATTGACGGGACGCGCAAGGCTCCTCGGTGGCGAGCCAGTGGCGGCTGCGGGCACCGGCCTGGGGCGGGCTAGTGGCGGCGGCGTCCTCCCGGCCGGAAGCCCCCGCCCCGGCGGCCTGATGACTGCTCTTCCACGATGTCCATGATCCGGCCATGCAGCTGTGTCCCGCGCAGAGAAGCCAAGGCCTTGCTGGTGGCGGCTTCGTCTGCCATGTCTACGTAGGCGAAGCCCTTCATGCGGCCGCGACGGTCGCTGGCGACCTTAACAGAAGCGATTTCACCGAATTGAGAGAAGGCGGCCCTCAGGTCCGCCTCCGTCGTTTCGTGCGCCAGGTTGCCTACGTAAAGCCTGCTCAATTAGCGTCCTCCCTCTAGGCGGGCGCCCGCCGGCGTGACCAGCGGCGCCGCCCCCAGTTGCTCTTCGCCCTGGGCTTCACCCCCGCGGCCTGTGGCTTCGCCGCCACGGCCTGCGGTGTGATGGCCCCGCCGTCCGCGCTCACTCTCGGTAGCCTGACTCCCAGTCCGCGCTCGATGCCCTGCCACTGGGCCAGGTCCACGGCGCTCACCAGCGTTATGGCCTGGCCGGAGCGGCCCATCCGCCCCGTGCGGCCGACGCGGTGCGTAAACAACTCGTGTGTGTCCGGGATCTCGAAGTTAATCACCCGGGCGATGTGCAGGATGTCCAGCCCGCGGGCGGCCACGTTCGTGGCCACCAGGACCTGTGCCCGACCGGACCGGAAGCTATCGAGCGCCCGGTCGCGCTGCTGCTGGCCCAGGTTGCCCTGGAGTACGGCGACGCGAAACCCCATGGCTTCCAGTTTGCGGCCCAGGTTGCGCACCCCGTGCTTCGTGCGCCCGAAGACCAGCGTTGTGCCCTTCGTCTCTTCTCGCAGCAGCCGCACCAGAACCTGGAACTTATCCTCCCGGTACACTTCCATCACCACGTGGTTGATGTCGGGCTCGTATTCGTCTCCCTCGTCGGCCTGGATGATCTCCGGGTCCGTCAGGTGCTTGCCGGCGATGTTTTGAACCCAGGGCGGCGTCGTGGCGGAGAAAAGGGCCGTCTGCCGGCTGCGCGGGGTCATGCCCAGGATACGTTCCACGTCCGGAGCGAAGCCGCGGTCCAGCATCTCGTCCGCCTCGTCCAGGATCATCATGCGTACGCGGTCTATGCGCAGCGTCCGGCGCTGCAAGTGGTCCAGGACGCGGCCGGGTGTGCCGACGACGATGTGCGGGACGGCCGCCAGCTCCTTCTCCTGCGGGCCGTAGGAGACGCCGCCGTAGAGCAGGGTCACGCGCAGGCCGGAGCCCTGGCTGAGCTGCTTCAGGACGTCGCCGACCTGCCGTGCCAGCTCGCGTGTCGGGGTCAGCACCAGCGCCTGCACCTGGCGTTCCCGGGGATCGCACCGCTCCATCAGCGGCAGCCCGAAGGCCAGCGTTTTGCCGGACCCCGTTTGCGCCTGGGCGATCAGGTCCCGGCCTTCCAGCATTAGCGGCAGGGCGCGCTCCTGGACGGTCGTGGGAGTATCGATATTCATTTTGGAAAGCGCCTGTCTACTGGAGGCGCGGAGACTATACGTATCGAATGAAGACAACGAGGGGGGTCCTTTCGTGGCTAGAATGGAAAAACGCTAGGAAGGGGGGTCGGCGCGTGATGCAAGTAGTAATGTTGACTAAAGTATACGCGGTTAGAGCGGCCGCGGCAAATGCGGCTATCTACGGGAGTTCGACTACCGGTTCAATCGCCGGAAGATTTCCGACGCGGAGCGGTTCGTTTCCTTGTTCGGGCAGGTGGCCGGTCGGCGGCTGACTTGGTACTGCCAGACGGCTCGGCCGGAGAACCCTTACGCTTAGCGTGAGACAGCTTCGCTAT
>JBGQEU010000191.1:0-3948 GCA_041496525.1 Dehalococcoidia bacterium | reverse complement strand
GAACCAGAGGTGGACGTCTTCGGTCGCCAGCTTGAACCGGTACAGGGGGCTGTCCGGCAGGCTGTCCTGCGCGGCGTAGACGGTGGCGCCGGTGGCGCCCGTGAAGGCCAGCACCAGGGCCAGCGCGACGGCCGCCGGCCTCAGCCAGGCGCCGGGCAGCCCCAGGCCCATGGCCCCGCGCCCGTGGGCGGCCCGCAACCCGGCGGCGTGCTGGCGAACGGCCCGCCAGGCGGTGCCCTGCGCCGCCGACCTGGGCACCGCTAGCGGTGTCTGCATCACTCGCCTGGCGAGCGTGAGCAGGGGGCGCAACTGGTGGGCCTGCTTGGGATAACGGGCCAGGCAGGACTCGACGCTCTCACCGCGGCGGAGGGCCGCGATGCAATCGTCGAGGATGCTGGTCAGTCCACCCAGTGCCATCAGCGATCACCATGGTCCAGGACGCGGCGAAGGGCGCCGAGGGCGCGGTGCTGGAGCGACTTGATGGCGCCCTCGCTGCGTCCCATGATCTTGCCCACCGAGCGGTTATCGAAGCCCTGAATGAACTTGAGGACGATGACCTGCCGCTGCTCGTCAGTCAGGTGCTTGAGGGCCACCTGGAGCTGGCCCCGTTCCAGGGCCCTCTCGGCGAGGGCCTGCGGGCTGGCCAGCGATGTGGAGAGGGTCTCGCTGAGATCCACCTCGCCGCGCCGCTTGCGGCGGCGGTGCAGGTCGATCAGGCGGTTACGGGCGATGCGGAAGACCCAGGCGCCGAAGGGTAGCCCCCGAAACGTGTACTTGTCGAGCGACTCGATCATCTTCAGCATGACATCCGAGGCGAGGTCCTCGGAGGCGTGCATGTCGCCCATCTGCATGAAGGCGTAGTTGTAGATCTTGGGGTAGTAGGTCTCGTAGAGAGCTTGGATGGCGGTCTCGTCGTGCCGCTGAGCGCGCTGGACGACCTGCCATTCGGCCAGGACGTCCGCCCCGTCTTCTCGTTCGGCGGCCTGGGCGGCCGGCGGCGCCCCCGAGGGGCCCTCGAGTGATTTCAAGCTGATTGTCCAGGCGGTTGCACGCATAGCCCTACGACTAGAACGTGTACGCGAGAGATTTCGATACGGGAAAGCATGCTGGCGAGCCCGTACGGCCTAATCTGAGAGACCAAGAAGTTGTTGTCTGGCTGCGTCGTAGCGCTCTTTGGCGCGGACTTCACGGTTCAAGAGCCCCTTCAGCTGGGGCGGCTCCAGCCGCTCGCCGTCCAGCAGGACCCGATGCAACTCCTGGAGCTGTTTCTGCCAGGTTTCGTAGGCCTCCCGGTATTTCTGCTTAGCTTCTTCCATGCAGCCCCGCAAGTACGTTCCATCGTAGTGCAGGCGGGCGAGTTTTGGAAGCGTGTGGCCCAGCCGCCGGCATCGTCAGCTACAACCAGCGGGAGCGCACGTCGCCGTCGATGACGATGTCGATAAGACGCGGCTCCTCGGCCGCCTGGGCCTCGCGGACGGCGTCGCCGATTCCGTCGGGGTGCTCGACGCGGGCGCCCTTGACACCGAAGGAAGCGGCGATCTGCGAGAAGTCCAGGGTGGGGTCTGTTATATCCATGGCGACGAACCTGCGTCCGGCTGCGCCTTCGCCAAGGTGGTCCAGCATGTTCAGTTTGAGGATGCGGTAGCTCTGGTTGTTCGCGATGATCCAGGTCACCGGCACCCGGTGATGGGCCGCCGTCCACAGCGCCTGGATCGTGTAGAGGGCGGCGCCGTCGCCGACGATGGAAAGGACGGGCCGGTCCGGCCGGGCCAGCTTGATGCCGATGGGGTTGGGCATACCCGGGCCGAGGCCGCCGCCCGTGGCTCGATAGTGGCGCCCTGTTTCTGAAAAGCGCAGGTAGCGCATGACGTACCCGCCGGCGGTGATGGATTCGTCGAAGAGGACCGTGCCGGGCAGCATGGCGCCGGCGATCTCGCTCATCATGCGGCCGGCGCCGATGGGGACGCTGTCCCATCGGGAACGCGCGGCGCCCTCCAGCGCCTGCATCAGCTGATCACCCATCTTCTGCACCGCCTCCCGGCGATCCCTGGCTGTTTGCCTCTGCTCCTCCGTCTGGACGCGTTTCAAGGCTTCGAGGATGTCCGCCAGGGCCAGGCGGGGGTCGCCCAGGAGGGCGACGTCCACGCGCCAGTTCTTGCCGATCTCGCGCACGTCCAGATCGATGTGGATGATGCGGGCGGTTTCCGGGAACGGCGACTCATCCAGCGGGAAAAGCAGCGGCAGCACCGGGGTGCCGGCGGCAAGGACGACGTCCGCACTGGAGAGTTGTCCCTTGAGCCCGGCGGCGGATACAACATTCAGGAGGCCGGCGTAGAGGGGGTGGGCCGAAGGGAATGGGAGCTCGGCGGCGAAAGACGTGTGCACCCGCGCGCCGACGGCCTCGGCGAGCTGCACCAGTTCCGCCTGGCCGCCGCTGATGGCCACGCCGTCGCCGGCGATGATGACTGGCGACGTCGCTTCGGCCAGGACCCGGGCGACTCGCTCGATGGCCTCCGCGTCGGGGCGCACCCGCGTGTTGACGTTGACGGCAGGGGCGATTTCAACATCGGCTTCTTCGTCCATGATGTTGGCCGGCACGGAGATGAAGACAGGGCCGCGCGGGGGCTCCTGCGCCGTCTTGAAGGCGCGACGGAGGAGGATGGGGACCTCCTGCGCATCCTGGGCCTCCACTGCCCACTTGGTAAGAGGCTGGGCCAGCCGGACGAGGTCGCCGCTGAGGATTGGGTCCTGAGAGGCGCCGCGCTGGGGGTGCTGGCCGGCGTAGATGACGAGCGGCGTGCCGGTGCGGTAGGAGTTGTAGATCATGCCCATGGCGTTGCCCAGGCCGGGCGTGATGTGCAGCTGGACGAAGGCGGGCCGCCCGCTGGCGCGAGCGTAGCCGTCGGCGACGCCGACGGCCACGCCCTCGTGCAGGGCGAGGATGTACTCCAGATTCGGGTAATCCTGGAGGGCGTCCATGAACGCCTGCTCCGTGGTGCCGGGGTTGCCGAATATGTACTTGCTCCCCTCGGCCAGGAGCTGCTCGACCAGGGCGTAGCGTCCGGTGAGTCTGGGCATGGGGTTTTCCCTGAGAGGAAAGATTAGCATACGCAGCCGGGCTTTGGGGCCGTCCGGCCCGGCGCAGCGACAAACCTGTGGTTTACCGATCGTTCACCTTCGTTCAGGTAACGTAATTCCGGAGTCGGCCGTCTTTCTATGTAGAGGATAACAAGCGTCGATGGCTGTCACGACGGTACGACCCACTACGGAGGCGCCGGCCGCACCAACCCAGCGGGCGACGATTCCGCCGATCTGGAAAGAGACGTTGTGGCCGCTGGACTGGCTCTCCCTGCGCATGTCGCCCGTTTACTACGGCTGGGGGGTGCCAAAGTGGGACGGAGGAGCCGTCGTGCTGGTCCCCGGGTTCATGGGCACCGATGCCTACCTCGCGGAGTTGTATTTCTGGCTGGCGCGCGTCGGCTACAGGCCGTATATGTCGCAGATCGGCCTGAATGCGGAGTGTCCGGGGCGCCTCACGCGGCGGTTGATGCGGACGGTGGAGCGGGCGCACCGGGAGACCGGTGGACAGGTGCGAATCGTGGGGCACAGCCTGGGTGGAGTGATCGGTCGCCGCGCAGCGCTGGAGAGGCCGGACCTGGTCTCGCAGCTGGTCTACCTGGGCAGCCCGCTGCAGGCCGTGCACACCCACCCGGCTATCGTTGCCGCCGTCAGCATGCTGTACGCTTCCCTCTCGCTGGTGTCGAAGCAGCACAGCGACTGTCTGACAGACCACTGCCGCTGCGGTTTCGTCAGCGACATCGCCACGGCGCTGGCGCGCTCGGTGCACCACGCGGCGGTCTACACGCACGCCGATGGCGTTGTGGACTGGCATGACGCCTGCGAGGCGGACCCGCGCCTGAACTACGAGGTAGGCGGGACGCACATCGG
>JBGQEU010000190.1:0-3964 GCA_041496525.1 Dehalococcoidia bacterium | reverse complement strand
GGCCGCGGTATCGGCCGCGGCGTGGCCATGCTGCTGGCTGAAGATGGCGCCAACGTCGTGGTCAACGACCCGGGCGTCAGCGTGGACGGCAGCGGGCACGATAACGGGCCGGCCGAGCAGGTCGCCGAGGAGATCCGGTCGGCGGGCGGCAGCGCCGTCGCCAACTACGACAGCGTGGCCACAGCCGAGGGCGGCGAAAACATGATCAAGCAGTGCGTCGATGCCTTCGGCCGCATCGACATCCTCATCAACGTGGCGGGCATCCTGCGCGACCGTATGATCTTCAACATGAGCGAGGAGGAGTGGGACGCCGTCATCGCCGTCCACCTGAAGGGCCAGTTCAATACCATAAAGCCGGCCTCCGTCCTCATGCGACAGCAGCGCTATGGCCGCATCGTCAACTTCTCATCGGTGTCCGGCCTCCGTGGCATCTCCGGCCAGGCCAACTACGGCGCCGCCAAGGCCGGCATCGCCGGCCTGACGCGCGTCGTCGCCCGCGATCTCGGACGCTACGGGGTCACCTGTAACGCCATTGCGCCGGGTGCGCAGACACGTATGACTGCGACCGTCCCGGACAGCGCGCGGCAACTCCGGGCTTCGACGCAGGCCCAGCCGGTCACGCCGCCTCCGCAGATCGTCGAGGCGACGCCGGAGCACGTGGCGCCCATGACTGTCTGGCTGTGCACGGACGAGGCGTGGAACGTGAACGGGAAGATCTTCTACGTGGCCGGCGGCGGCGTGGCCCTGGCCCACGAGGAGATGCCGGTGCAGCAGATCACGAAGGATGGCAAGTGGACGCTGGACGAGCTAGCGGCGCTGGTGCCCAATCAGCTCATGCAGGGCATCCAGAATCCGGCGCCGCCGCCGCCGGACCTGGAGATCCCCGGTCGGCCGGTGCGGGCGTAGACGGCCAACCGACAGCCCTCGCTCATGGCACGAGTACCTCACCATGAGTGGAACGGGAGCCATCGACAGCTGTACGTGCCTCCAGCCACTCCTGCCGGGTCTCCATCACGATGAACGTGTGGCCGTCCCGCCACGACGTGCCGCAGACAGCGAAGCCTGCCTTCTGGAAGGCCTTCTGGGCGCGGCCGTTCCAGTCCAGCGTGTGCAGATAGAGACGCTTCAGTTCCCCTGACGCCAGCAGCAGGCGCACCACCGCCTCCAGCGCATCGGATCCGTATCCGCGCGACCAGTAGTCCCGCTCGCCGATGCTGATCCCGATCTCCGCCTCGTCGTGGGCGGCGTCGATGTTGTAGTACATGACGTTGCCGATGTGCCGTCCGCTCTCGTCCTCAACGGCGAACGAACGCCGGGGCATATCGGTGAACCGGTAGTCGAACGACCAGTTGCGCTCGTAGCTCTCGAAGGGTACCTGCACGGGTCGGGAAGCGTCGAACTCGGCCAGCTGCGGGTCAGAGCGCCACCGGTACTCGTCGTAGACATCGGCCTGGCGCTTACGCCGCACCACCGTGAGGCGGCCGCGGGCCACCACGTCATCGAGGCCGGGCGTCTTCACGCCTTACCCTCCAGCCGGCCGCGCACCTTGAGCACGATGTTGACCTCGTTCTTGAAGCTCAGCGTCTTCAGCGCGGCCTCCAGCGGCCGCCACTCGACTCTATCATACTCGTGGTCATGACTGGCCGTGTCTCCTCCGGTCGCCTCCAGTAAGTAGTGGTGCACCCATTTGTGATACCGCACGCCATCCCGCACGAACCAGTATTCGACAACACCTACCTTGTCGACGATACGGACCTTCAGCCCGGTCTCCTCGGTGACCTCCCGAACGGCCGTTTGCTCCAACGACTCGCCGGGCGACGGCGTCCCCTTGGGCAGGCCCCATACACCATCCGAGTCGCGACCGCAGATGACGACCTCCAGACCGGCCGGCCCGTGGCGATAGACGACGCCACCGGCGGAGACTGCCGTCTCTGCCGGGAACTTCCCCTGACGTTTCGTAGCCATGATGACAAGGGCCATGCCGTCGCTAGGCGCGGAACCGGAAGGCCAGGGGATCTTCCTCGAATTCGATCACCGAAAGCGCCGCCAGTGCTGCCTCTCGCAGAGCCACCGATGAGCTGCCGGCCAGCTCCGTCAGCGCGTCACGGGCGGCCTTGCCACCGATCTCGCCCAGCGCCGACACCGCCGCCTGCCGGATCTCCACGTCCGGGTCGCCGAGCAGCGGCACGAGGTGGGGCACGGCCGCCTCGTCGGCCACCAAACCGCAGGCGACGGCCGCCTCGTAGCGGACCTCGGGCTCCTCGTTCAGGAGCTCGCGGGTTAGCAGCGGCAGCCAGCGGGCATCGCAGCTGCGGCCCATGGCATGCACCGCGCTCACCTTCATCCGGCGGTCGCCGCTCTCGTACGCCTCCCGTATAGATTGCCGGACCCAGGCCGTGTCGTGAGGGCCGATGGCTTCCAGCGCCCGCGCGCGCACCTCCTGTGCTTCACCCTCCTCCGCGAGCGTTCGCCGCAGGCCTGCCTCCACCTCGCGGAAGTACTTCTCGCGCAGGCGGCCGTGTTCCGAAAGCAGCACGAAGCGCCCCAACCCCAGCGCCGCCTCGGCCCGGACCCCGGCGTCCTCGTCGCGCTCCATCAGGCGCAGCAGCGGCTCGATTAGTTTCGCGCCCTCATACTCCCACAGGCCTTGCACGGACTTCAGGCGGACCCCCGCGTCGGGGTCCTTCAGGCCCAGGAAGAACACCGCATCGAAGTCTAGGTCAACATTGTCCTCGGCCACGTCGACCAACTCCTGGACGATGCGCCGCCGGCGCCGCACGTCGATCCGCGGCCAGGCCGCCTCCAACTGCCGCGCCTGATCCGCCGCGAGCGACGACAGCCGCGTCAGGCCGGCGACCTTCAGGCGCGCAGAGGCATCGGCCAATTCTTGCAGGTACTCTTCGAAATCCATGGGAAATTCAGTATCAGCCCTTGGCGGACACGGTGAGACGGTCGAACCACAGGGGCGGCGTGAAGACTGATCCACCGACCCAGCGGCCCTCGCTGCCGATGGCCACCAGCCGCTTCAGGTCCTCGTGCACGTTCCCCGCCACAATCGTATCCTTCACCCGTCCCACAATCTCTCCATGCTCTATCTTATATCCAAGCAGGACGTTCCCGGAAAAGTCGCCGCCCATCACGTTCCCCTGCCCGGCGCCCATCAGTTCGTCCACCACGAGCCCTTCCTTGACGCCGCGCACCATCTCCTCGAAGGTCGCGTCTCCCGTTTCGATCAGCAGACAAGTCGTCGAGATTGAAGGCTGCGACGTCAGCGCCCGCTCCGCGCTCCCGGTCGATTTCGCCTTCGCCTGGCCAGCCGTCTGCAGGTCGTACAGGAAGCTGCGCACGACCCCCTTCTCGATCATCGGGGTGCGCCGGCTGGGCACGCCTTCGTCGTCGAAGGGGCGCGCCGCCGGCCGCAGGGCCAGCGTGGCGTCGTCCCACATCGAGAACCGGCGGTCATACATCTCCTTCCCCAGGCAACCGGCCAGCGGCGACTGCCCCTGCTGGACGGTCCGGCCGGAAAAGGCGACGGTCAGCGGCGAGGCCAGCGCGTCCGCCACGCCGATGGACGTGAAAATGACTGGCATCTCCCCGGTCTTCATCTCGGCGTTGCGGCGCGAGTGCGCGAGCTGACGCGCGATCGTGCTCTCGATCGTCTGCAGGTCCAGCGCCTGCGTGCAAGACGCGTCGCCATCGCCGACAAAGAGCATGTCGGTGCCGCGGATGAGCGTGCCGTGCAGCCACAGTGACAGCATGGTCCCGCGGTACGTGAAAGCGCCGCCGTTGCTGTTGGCCAACGTCACCGTCGACACGCTGCGGCGGACCGAGGCGTCGCACAGCAGCTCCGGCTCGGCGGCCCGCACGCGGTCGATCAGCGTCTGGCCAGTCTGGATCATGTCGTCGACGGGCAGCGCCTGGACGGCAGGGTCGAAGACAACGACAGGCGGACCCTCGGTCCTGG
>JBGQEU010000189.1:0-3976 GCA_041496525.1 Dehalococcoidia bacterium | reverse complement strand
CCGTCCCGCGGCCCTACGGTGCAGCTGGAGATGACGGGGGAAGGCTCACTGATCTTTGAGCAGATAACTACGCGGCTGGTCAACTATCCCCTGGGCATCTTCCTGGACAACGACCTGATCAGCGCCCCGACGGTGCAGCAGGCGATCAGCGGCGGGCAGACGGTGATTACGGGGCTGACGTCGGATGAGGCCAACACGCTGGCTATCCAGTTGAACGCCGGCGCCCTGCCCGTGCCGCTGAAGACGATCCAGACCACGGAGGTGGCCGCCACGCTGGGTGAGAGAACGCTGGTCCGGGGCGTGCAGGCGGGCATGATCGGCGTGCTGGCCGTGATGGCGTTCATGATCCTGTATTACCGCCTGCCAGGGCTGCTGGCATCGCTGGCGCTGCTCACCTACATCTCCACGGTGATGATGATCTTCAAGCTGGGGCCGGTCATCGGGCCGGTGACGATCACGCTCGCCGGCATTGCGGGGTTCGTGCTCTCGGTGGGAATGGCGGTAGACGCCAATGTCCTTGTGTTTGAGCGCATGAAGGAGGAGCTGCGAGGCGGCCGCTCCCTGGCCCTGGCCGTAGAGCACGGCTTCGACCGGGCCTGGTCATCTATCCGCGACAGCAACGTTTCCACGCTTATCACGTCCGGCATCCTGTGGTGGTTCGGCGACCAGTTTGGCGCCAACCTGGTGAAGGGCTTCGCGCTGACGCTGGGCATCGGGGTGCTGATCAGCATGTTCTCGGCAATTGTCGTCACAAGGACGTTCCTGCGCCTGCTCGTTGGCACACCGGTGGGCAGAAACCTGTGGCTGTTCGCGCCGGACTTGCAGCTGCGCGTCGCCCAGCGGGCGCGCAACGTCATCCCATTCGCCTTCGATTTCGTGAAGAGGCGCGGCTTCTACTTCGGGCTGTCCGCGGCGCTGCTGATACCGGGCGTCATTTCGCTATTGATCTCGCCTGCGCTGAAGCCGGGAATCGAGTTCAGCAGCGGAGCCACATTCACTCTGGCCTTCGATAACAAGGACCTGAGCCAGGGCGACATGAAGACCGCGCTGGCCGATCTGGGTCACTCCGAGGCGCGTGTGCAGAAGACGAGCGACGGGGAGTTCATCATCCGCACCTCGGCGCTGAAGGGGCCGTCGGGGCCGCCGGTAGGCCCGGCGCCGCCTTCGGAGCGGGACACGGTGGAGACCGGGCTCAAGGCCAAGTTGGGGCCGTTCAAGACAGTCAACTTCAACCAGGTGTCGGAGATCGTCTCCAAGGAGATCGGGCGGAACGCGGCCATCGCCGTCGGCGTGGCCGCCATCGCCATCCTCTTGTACATATCGTGGTCCTTCCGCAACGTGCCCAAGCCATATCGTTATGGCATCGCGGCCGTGGTGGCGGCGATGCACGACGGGCTGTTCGTCCTGGGGGCCTTCTCGCTCTTCGGAAAGATATTCGGGACCGAGATCAACAGCATGTTCATCACCGGCGTCCTGACCGTGATCGGGTTTAGCGTGCACGATACGATCGTCGTGTTCGACCGCATCCGCGAGAACGTGGCGACGAACCCCGGCGTGCCGTTCGACGAGGTGGTAAACGCCAGCCTGACGGAGACTGTGGCGCGCTCGATCAACACCTCGACGACCGTGGTGCTGACGCTGCTGGCGCTGCTGCTGCTGGGCGCGGGCGAGATAGATGTGCTGCTGCTGACGCTGCTGCTGGGGATCGTGGCCGGGACGTACAGCTCGATCTTCATCGCCAGCCAGATACTGGTGTCCTGGGAAGACGGGGACTTTGCCCGGATCTGGCGGCGGATAGCCCCCAGGCGTCGCGTGCCGGCGGAAGCGACCGGATAACCCCGGGCCGCGCTATCTGAGCACGCGTTCGTCGCCGACGCGGCGGGTGACCCGCTGGGCGTCCAGGCGCTCCAGAACGGCCTGGGCGTATTTGCGGCTCGTCCCGAACAGATCGCGTACCTGCGCCAGGGTGACGGCCCCGTGCTCTTCCAGGTGCGAGACGATACGGTCCACCATCTCCCGGTAGGCTTCGGCGGCGAAGACGACGCCATCGCCGACGCGGACAACCTCGCCGGCGTCCTCCATGTAGGCCAGTAGATCGTCATCGGGCCGGCTCTCGGTGTTGGGTGCGAAGGGGCTGGCGCGGAGAGCGGCGAGATAGCCGGCGGCTACCGCCTGCTGCGCCGGACCGAGCGCCGGCTGATGCGCGGGCAGGGCGACGGCAGGGCCGGCCTCCTTGACCTCGCCGCGTTCGATCCATAGCCGCAGGGCGCCTTCGAAGGCCTTTTGGGTCAGGCCGAGGCGGCTGCGCAGCTCCTCGCGCGGCATACCGGGTCGCAGGGGTGACTGACGGTGGTACTGTGGCAGCGCGGCCTGAAGCTGCCCGGTCAGGGAATCGAAGCGGGCCCTGGTGATTAGGAGCGTGCCGTCCTGGAGATCGCCGCCGTCGAGGGTCAAGAGGTCGCCGGTGGCGATGAGACCGCGAACGGCGGCGCGGGCCCCCTCGGTGTCCATCTCCACCTTCTTCAGGAACTCGCGCAGTTCGACGGGCTCCAGGCGGGCGACGGCGGCGGCCACTAGCTCCGCCGGCGAGCCCTTTTCCAGGGATTCGAGCGCCGCCAGCGTCGGGGCGTGAAAGCGGCGATGGCGGGTGACCTCCGTATCGACGATGCGGCCGCCGCCCAGGGTGTCGTTGGGATCGCGGATGATGAAGCGGTCGCCTTTAGCGGCGGCGACGGGGTCGTCGAGGCGGACCTGCGCCCAGGCCGTCTCGCCGGGCCGCAGCTCATCGCGATCCAGGAGGAGGACACGGCCGGCGGCCTCGGCGGACCCTGTGTGGAACGTCACCGCCAGGTTGTGGCGGATGGGCCGCGGCAGATAGCCGACGGCGCGCAGCCGGATGTCGATCGCCATGGTGGGCCGGAGGACGCCCGGTGTGCAGACGACCATGCCTCGGCGCAGCTCTTCGACGGCGATGCCGGTCAGGTTGACGGCCGTGCGCCGTCCCGGCGGCGCCGTCTCCACCTTACGGCCGTGCGTCTGCAGTCCCCGGATGCGGGAGCGCCCTTCCCGGGAAGGGCCGGGCACGATCTCTACGTCCTGGCCGACGTTCAGGGCGCCTTCAACGAGCGTGCCGGTGACGACGGTGCCGAATCCGGCGATGGTGAAGGCGCGGTCGATGGGCAGGCGCGCCCGGCCGATGTCGCGGCGGGCCGGCGTCCGCGCCAGCTGCGTCTCGATGGCGGCGACGAGATCGTCGAGCCCCTGGCGGGTGACGGCGGAGCAGGCGACGATGGGCGATCCCGCCAGGGCGGTGCCGCCGAGCACCTGAGCGGCGTCGGTGCGGGCCAGTTCCAGGAACTCGGGCTCGACGAGATCGGCCTTGGTGAGGGCGACAACGCCGTGCTCGATGCCCAGGAGATCGAGGATCGCCAGGTGCTCGCGGGTCTGGGGCATGACGCCCTCGTCGGCGGCGATCACCAGCAGGGCCAGGTCGATGCCGCCGACGCCGGCCAGCATGTTCTTGATGAAGCGCTCGTGGCCGGGCACATCGACGATGCTGACTTCGTCGCCGCCGGGGAGCGTCATCCACGCGAACCCGAGGTCTATGGTGAGGCCGCGCTCCTTCTCCTCGCGCAGGCGGTCGGGGTCGATGCCGGTCAGCGCCTGGACAAGCGCGGACTTGCCGTGGTCGACGTGGCCGGCGGTGCCGATTACGTACATGGCGGTTCGATTCTATACCGGTTGCTTTGCCCTCTGATACGATACGTCGCGCTATGCCCGCCACCGGCTACGTCTACGACCCGCTGTATCTGGAGCACGAGGTGCCGGGACACCCGGAATCGCCGGCGCGGCTGCGGGCCATCATGTCGCACCTGGAGGGGTCCGGCCTGCTGGCCGCCATGTCGCGTGTCGAGGCGCGGGACGCGACGGTCGAGGACCTGGGGCTGGTCCATTCGGCGGCGCTGATCGATCGCGT
>JBGQEU010000188.1:0-4024 GCA_041496525.1 Dehalococcoidia bacterium | reverse complement strand
GTGAGTCCGGCGGCGCTGTCCGGGATGAGCGTAAACGGGATGCCGCCCTCGCGCAGCTCCCAGGCCGTCAGGCGCGCGCCCTGCAGGAGCGGCCTGGTCTCGGTGGCATAGACGTGCGCAAGCTTGCCCTGTTCCCCGGCGGCGCGTATCACGCCGAGGGCCGTGCCGTAACCGCCCGTGGCCAGCGATCCGGCGTTACAGTGGGTGAGCACGGAAGCGCCGGCCGCCAGCAGATCAGAGCCGTACCGCCCTATGCGCCGGTTCGCTTCGATGTCTTCCTCGTGGATGCGCCGCGACTCGGCCGCCAGCCGCTGCCGCGCGTCGCCGATGTCTCCGGCGCCGTCCAGGACGCGCAGCATGCGCCCGATAGCCCAGGACAGGTTGACCGCCGTAGGCCTGGTGGCCAGCAGGACACGGGCCGCCTCCTGGATACGCTCTCGAAAGTCGGGCACATCTTCGGCGCTGTTGGCGGCGAGGGCGAGGCCGTAAGCGGCGGCCACGCCTATCAGCGGGGCGCCGCGCACCTGCAGACGCCGGATGGCCGCGGCGATGTCCCGGTAGTCGGCGGTCTCGACCCAGACCTCTTCCTGAGGGAGAAGGGTCTGGTCCAGGAAGCGGACCTTGCCGTCCCGCAGCCACTCGATCGGCAGGAAGATATCCATCCAGTCTCCGCGCCTCCTCCGGGCACAAAAAAACTTCTCGCGGTGGAGAAGTGCTGTTCAACCACTCTCATCTGTCCCCCGCTTTGAGGCGGGAGCCGGAGTTGGCACCGCTGTCCGCCTGAGGCTGACCGGTTGCCGGGCTTCGTTGGGCCGTTCCCTCCACCGCTCTGGATGAGAGTGGGGCTATTCAGTTGTACGTCTGACCGTGTCTGATGGTATCAAGCCCGCCCCGGAGGGGTCAAGTGCCGCGACTGCGGCCACGCCTCAGCGGCCGGCGACCGGCCCGCCCCGCGCCTTCTCATTCGTACTGGATCAGCGAGAAGATATCGTAGCCGGCCAGCCGCTCGCGGCCGCCCAGCGCGCCGAGTTCCACCAGGAACGCGAAGCTGTGCACAGTGGCGCCCAGTAGTTCGACAAGCTTGGCCGCCGCCATCGCGGTTCCACCGGTCGCCAGCAGGTCGTCGACGATGGCCACGCGGTCGCCCCGCCGCAGCGCGTCCTGGTGGATGTCCAGCTGGCCGGTGCCGTACTCCAGCGCGTACTCGACGCTCATGCGCGCCGCCGGCAGCTTTCCGGCTTTGCGGACGGGGACAAGGGCGGTCCCCAGGTTGTAGGCCAGGGGTGCGCCGAAGAGGAACCCGCGCGACTCGACGGAGACGACAGCATCGAGACCGGCGTGTCTGAAATGCTCCGTCAGCCGGTCGATGACCCACCTGAGGGCGGCGGCGTTCTGGAGGAGCGGCGTGAGGTCGCGAAAGACGATGCCCGGCTGGGGGAAATCGGGCACATCGCGGATGAACTGCTTCAGGTCCATAAGAGAAAGCGAGTAGAGTATAGCAGGCGGGCGGGGACCGGTCTCCGCAGGCGCGGCCTTCAGCGGAGGTGACGATGGCGGACACTGACCAGCTCAAGAAACAGGCGATGGCCAGCGTGGAGCGCCGGAAGCAGGAGCTCATCGACCTTTCCCTGCGCATCCACGCCAACCCCGAGATCGCCTTCGAGGAAGAGAAGTCGGCGGCGCTGCTGGCCGATTACCTGGAGGCCAACGGCTTCAGTCTGGAGCGGGGCATCTGCGACATCCCCACCGCCTTCCGCGCCTCGTTCGGAGCCGGCGGGCCGCGCATCGCCTTTCTGGCTGAATATGACGCGCTGCCGGGCGTCGGCCACGGCTGTGGCCACAACATTATCGGCACGGCTTCGGCAGCGGCCGGGCTGGCGCTGAAGCCGTTGCTCGAGGCGACCGGCGGCACGGTGATGGTCATCGGCACGCCGGCGGAGGAGGCGGCCGGCGGGAAGGTGTACATGGCGGCGCGCGGCGCCTTCGCCGGTCTGGACTGCGCCATGCTCGTCCACCCCGGTAACCGCGACACGGCGCTCGCCTACGCGCTGGCCTGCCTGGAGCTGGATGTCGAGTTCGCGGGACGGGCGGCTCACGCCGCGGCCCGGCCGGAGGCCGGCGTCAACGCCCTGGACGCCATGGTCGCGGCGTTCGTCAACATCGGGTTGCTGCGGCAGCAAATGCGGGACACGGCGCGCATCCACGGCATCATCACGGACGGCGGGCAGGCGGTGAATGTGATCCCGCATCACACCGCCGCCAAGCTGCTCATCCGCGCCGAAGAGGACGGCTACATGGACGATGTGCTGAAGTCGAAGGTGCTGGCCTGCTTCCAGGGGGCGGCACAGGCGACCGGCTGTCAGTTGACCTATGTGTGGGGCGAAGAGTCCCGCTACAGAACGATGCGCACTAACCTGGCGCTGGCGGCCGCCTACAGGGCGAATGTGGAAACGCTGGGGCGGAAGGTGATGAACCCGGAATCCAGCCGTTCCATGGGCTCGACGGACATGGGCAACGTTAGCCACATCGTGCCGGCTATCCACCCCAGCATCGCCATCGCCCCTCGGGACGTGCCGATCCACACGGTGGAGTTCCGCGAGTTTGCGGCCAGCGAATCCGGCCACCAGGGGCTGCTGGATGCAGCGAAGGCGCTGGCGATGACTGGGATCGATGTCCTTTTCGACGCCGGGCTCCGGCGGCAGATGCGTGAGGAGTTGAAGGGCAAAGGTGCATAAGTGTAGGTCGGGGTCTTCAGACCCCGGCGGGCTCCGCGGGCAGCTGGAGCTACCCGCCTACGTTTCCTACATCAATACGTAGCCGCAGGGCTTCAGCCCCGCCTAACGGGGCCTAGGGATACCCCAGGGGGTGCCGCAGGCTCTGCGGGCAGCTAAAGCTACCCGCCTACATTCCCTGCATCAATAACGTAGCCGCAGGGCTTCAGCCCCGCCTAACGGGGCCTAGGGATACCCCAGGGGGTGCCGCACCCTCCAGGCTGCGGTATGGTAGGCCCATGACAACGGCTGACCCCGTCATCGCCCTCGACGCCATGGGCGGCGACAACGCACCGGCGGAGATCGTGAAGGGCGCTGTGACGGCCGCTCGCGAACTGGGCGTACGAGTGGCGCTCGTCGGCCCGCAGGCGGTCGTGGAGGCGGAGCTGGCGAAGCACGGCGCCCGGCCGGAAACGCTGAGCGTCGTCGACGCGCCGGAGGTGATCGGGATGGACGAGCACCCGGCGCAGGCAGCCCGCCAGAAGAAGTCCTCGTCCATCGTCGTCGGGCTGCGCCTGGTCAAGCAGGGCCGGGCGCAGGCCTTCGTGTCCGCCGGCAACACCGGCGCCATCATGGCCGCGGCCATCATGTACCTGGGCCGGATTCGTGGCATCGAGCGGCCGTCGCTCGCCGGCCTCATGCCGCTTTCGGGGAAGCTGACGGTCTTCCTGGATGTCGGCGCCAACGCCGACGCCAAACCGCTCTACCTGCTGCAGTTCGCGCAGATGGCCGCCGCGTACATGGAGAGGGTGTGGAAGGTGGCGCGTCCCAGCGTGGCCTTGCTGAACATCGGAGAAGAGGAGTCCAAGGGCAATGGCCTGGCGCAGGAGGCCTACCAGCTCCTGGGCCAGAGCGGGCTCAACTTCATCGGCAACCTGGAAGGGCGCGACGTCCCCTTCGGGAAAGCGGATGTGATCGTCACCGATGGGTTCACGGGCAACGTGGTGGTGAAGACGATGGAAGGGATGGCGGACTACATCATGGGCCAGATCCGGGGCGCCATCAGGAGCCGGCCGTGGTACGCGGCGGCGGGCCTGCTGCTCCTCCCGGCCTTCGCCGGCCTGCGCAAGAAGATCGATTATCGCGAGTACGGGGCCGGGCCGCTCCTCGGCGTCAACGGGATCGTCTTCGTCGGCCACGGCCGCAGCGATGCGAAAGCCATCACGAGCGCCCTGCGCGTAGCGCGGGAGGCCGCGCAATCAGGGATGCTGGATGCCATCCACGAGGTGGCGCCGGCGGCTGTCTCCGGCTAG
>JBGQEU010000187.1:0-4030 GCA_041496525.1 Dehalococcoidia bacterium | reverse complement strand
CGTTCCGTGACCGCCAGCGACCGCTGGACGCGGTCGATCTCCTTCGGGATCGACTCCAGGTCGCGCTCGTAGCCCAGAATGAACGGGCGGCTGGCCTGCGGCTGCCCGCCGCTGATGTAACCGGCCGGGTCAAAGACGACGCCTTCCAGGGTCACGACCGTGCCCAGGCGCCGCTTCAGGACGCGCACCGCCGTCTCCGTGTCCTGGACGACGATTGTGCGCCCGAGCAGGGCGTTAATCAGTTTCTCGTAGCGGGGTGTGTACTTCACGAGCTGGGAGGCGACGCCCAGCACGCCCTTCTCCTTCATCAGGTTGAGGGGATAGACGGGCTTCACCGAATCCAGCGGGATGACAGACGCGCGCGGCCCCTTCTGGCTGACAACCGTCTGGATCGCGGCGATGGCCTCCGCCTGGCGCTCGAAGACGAACGCCTCCAGCTGCGCCGCGAGAACGGCGGCGATGGCGTCCTCCAGGCCGCGCGGCACCCGGATCGTCTCGAATACGATAGCCAGGGCGCCTTCGATGTTGACGGCGGCGTCCGGCTCCGAGGCCTGGACCTGGGCCTGGGCCTCGTTCAGGACATTAAGGCGGGCCTCCAGCGCCTCCAGCTTGCCGCGGCGGGCGTTCTGGTTCGCCTCTACGGCGGACAGCGCCTGGCGCACCTCGGCCACTTCCATCTCCAGTGACTGGCGGCGGGCGCCCGCCCGCGCCACTTCCGCCACCAGCTCAGCGTCCTGGGCCCGCAGGCCGCGCAGCACGCGCAGCAGCTCCGCCATCTGCGCCACATGGGAGCGGCGCCGCGTGTCCATCCGGGACGCGTCTCGCTCCAGTTCCCGCCGCGCGTCGTCCAGCCTGCGGATGCGGGCCTTCAGTTCGGCGGCCGCGGTCTGCAGCCGTTTGCTGCGGGCCTCAGCGTCGGCGGCGTGCACGTGCGCTTCGCGCTGCTCGCGCTCCAGTGCTGCCAGCTCACGTTGACGGGCGTCCAGCGCCTGCCGCGCCGCCGCTACCTGCCGGCCCAGCGTCTCCCGGTTGCCGCCGTCGGCCGCCAGGACCGCCCCCGCGCGCTGCCGCTCGGCTTCCAGCAGTGCCACCTCTTCCTGTAGTTCCTGCTGGCGCGATTCCAGTATGGAGCGCCGCTCTCGCGCCACCGCCAGGCGGCGCTCCGCGTCGCGGTGGCGCCGGTCTAGGCGGTCTCTCTCGCCGCTGGCCGCCGCCGCCGCCTGCCGGCTCTCTTCCAGCTGGCGGGTGATATCGCTCAGCTCCCGCTGGCAGGTCTCCAGGCCCACCTTGGCCTGCATGAACTCCGCCTGGGCCTGGTCGTGGGCGGCCGTGGCCACCGTTCGCGCTTCCTGGGCATGGTGCCAGTGGTCCTCGTAGAACGCCCGCAGCGCCTGCGTCAGGTCTTCGGCCAGGCGGGAGTGCTCACCCGCCCGCCGCGCCTGGCGTTCCAGCTGGGCCAGCCGCGGGGCGATCTCCTTGACCAGCAGGCGGATGCGCTCCACGTTCTCGTGCGTGGACGCCAGCCGGCTCTGCGCCTCCTCGATCTTCAGGCGGTAACGCTGGATGTCCGCCGCCTCTTCGACGAGCTGGCGTCGGTCTTCCGCGCGCAGGTTGAGGACGCTTTCTACCAGCCCCTGGCCGATGATGGCGTAGGAGTTCTGGCTCACCGTGGATGTGGCCAGAAGCGTTTGCAGCGCCCGCAGCCGGGCGCGCTTACCGTTGATGAAGTACTCGCTGTCGCCGGAGCGGTTGCCGCGACGGGAGATCGAGACCTCGGCGGCGTCCATCGGCAGCCAGCGGTCGGTGTTGTCGAGGACGAGGGTCACCTCGACCTTGTCGCCGCGGGCGCGTTTGGCGGAGCCGGCGTAGATTATGTCATCCAGCTTCTTCGCCCGGAGCAGCCGTCCCGACTGTTCGCCGAGCACCCAGCGGAGGGCGTCGGCGATGTTCGACTTGCCCGAGCCGTTGGGCCCGACGATAGAGGTGATCCCCTGCCCGAAATCGAAGCTGGTACGCCCGGCGAAGCTCTTGAAACCGGACAGGTCCAGGCGCTTGAGGTACACGAGCCCGCGCTAACCGGTGGCGGCCTGGGTCTCCAGGGCCTGGCGGGCGGCGTTCAGTTCCGCCTGCTTCTTGTTGCGCCCCTGCCCGCGGCCCATGACCCGGTCACCGACAGAGACTTCGACGGTGAATAGCTTAGCGTGGTCCGGCCCTTCAGAAGAGATCAGCGTATATTGCGGGATCTGGTGCCAGCGCGTCTGCGCAACGTGCTGCAGCTCCGACTTGCTGTCGGCCGCGAAGCCCCCGGCGGCGATCTCCTCGAAGTCCGGCTTCAGGAGGGTGAGGACCAGCTTTCGTGCCCTGGTGATGCCGCCGTCCAGGAAGGCGGCGCCGATCAGCGCCTCCAGGGCGCCGGCCAGGTTGGAGGGCCGTGTGCGGCCGCCGGACATCTCCTCGCCCTTGCCCAGGATAAGGAACTCCCCCAGGTGGAGGCGCTCTGCGGCGCGGGCCAGGGCGTCCCAGCGGACGAGGAGGGCCCGGATTTGGCTCAGGTGACCCTCGCTCAGAGCAGGGTAGTCGCGGTACAGCTTCTCGGATACGATAAGCCCGAGGACGGCGTCGCCCAGGAACTCCATCCGCTCGTTGGACTCGATGTTCTGGTCCGCGGCCTCGTTGAGGTAGGAGCGATGGTACAGCGCCTGTTGCAGCAGCGCCGCATCGCTGAAGGTGATGTCGAGCGAGGCATGCAGTTCGTCTATGGACCTGGGTTTGGACATCGTTCCCTGTCTAAGCATAGCGCTAAAATCCGCCTCCGCCGACAAACAGAGCCGCTCGAAAGCGGCTCCTCTCACGTCTGGCACGTGGATACTGTGGAAATCATAGGAGCGCCCCCGCGTCCTTGTCAAGAAAACACTCTACAATAAGACAGCGTGTCTGGAAAAAAGGCAAAACTTAACGATAAATTGTCGAGCCGGCTGCCGGCGCCGCTGGGCTGTGCCTTCCAAACCCTGGTCCGTCTGGCCGAAGAGGATCACCTCGCCGTCTACCTCGTCGGCGGTCCCGTTCGCGATCTGCTCCTGGGCCGCGTTTCGCTGGACCTCGACTTCGCCGTCGAAGGTGACGCCGGTACGCTCGCCGCTCGGTTGGCGTCAGAGCTGGGGTTGCGGCTCGTCCGCCACCCGGCGTTCCTGACGGCGACGGTCCGTGCCGATGGCTTCTTCATCGACCTGGCTGCGGCGCGATCGGAGACGTACAGCCGCCCCGGAGCGCTGCCGGAGGTGGTGCCGGCCGGCATCGAGGAGGACCTGCGGCGGCGAGACTTTACCGTGAACGCCATGGCGCTGGCCGTGACCGGCGACCGGGCGGGCGATCTGATCGACCCGGCCGGCGGTCAGCGCGATCTCGTTGACCGTCTCGTCTGCGTCCTCCACGACCGTAGCTTTCAGGACGACGCCACGCGCATCCTGCGGGCCGCCCGCTACGAAGTTCGCTTCGGCTTCTGCATGACGCCGCACACTCTGGACCTGCTGCATCGCGATGTCACCTGCCTGGACACGATAAGCGGCGCTCGCATCCATCAGGAGATCAACCGCACGTTGGCCGAGCCCGAACCGGAGAACGCCTTCCTGCGCCTGCAGGCTCTCGGGGTCCTGCGGGCGATTCACCCAGGGCTTGCCTTCGACGAGCGTTCAGCGACAGCCTTCGCGGACCTCAGGGGCCTGAGTGCGCAGGCGCTGCCCGGCGCGCCCGCCAGAATCGGGCCCGCCTCTGGCGCATACTGGCCGCTCCTGGCCTGGCAAGCGGCGGCGGGCCAGATCCCAGGCATCGTGCGGCGGCTGGCGCTGAATCGCCAGCAGGCCGCCGCCGTGCGCGCGGTTCCTCAGCTGCGCGCCCTGCACGACCGCCTGGGCCGTCCATCCCTGCGGCCCAGCCAGGTCGTGCAGGCGCTGAAGACGTTCCCGCCGCCGGCCGTTTGGGCTCTGGCCGCCGCCGCCGAGGGCCTGATGCGAGACCGCTGTCTGGGCTACCT
>JBGQEU010000186.1:0-4038 GCA_041496525.1 Dehalococcoidia bacterium | reverse complement strand
TCGTCCCGGCGGCCAAGATAATCGCCCTCAGCTGCACGGCCCAGTGGATGGGGACCGTCGCGCTGGACCGCGACGGCAATCACCTGATGAACGCCATCATCTGGATGGACACGCGAGGCGGCCGCTACGCCCGGCGCATCACCCGCGGGTTCCCGGGCGTCTCCGGGTACGGCGGCGTGAAGCTGTGGCGCTGGCTGCGCTTCACCGGCGGCGTGCCTTCGCGCACGGGGAAGGACTCTCTGGGCCACATACTGTACATCCAGAACACGCACCCGGACGTCTACGAGCGGACATACAAGTTCCTGGAGCCGATGGACTACCTGAACCTGAGGTTCACCGGGCAGTTCGCAGCCTCCTACGACAGCATTACCGGCCACTGGCTCACCGACAACCGTGACCTGTCCCGCGTCCACTACGTCGACCGGCTGGTCGCCATGTCCGGCGTGGACCGGGGGAAGCTCCCAGACCTGAAGCCGACGGGCGCTGTCCTGGGCCCCATCACGAAGGCGATCGCGGGCGAGCTGGGGCTGCCAGAGGACGTCCAGGTGGTAATGGGCACTCCGGACACGGAGTCGGCGGCGGTGGGCTCGGGCGCGGTGCGGGACTTCGAGCCGCATCTGTATATTGGCACGTCGTCCTGGCTCACCTGCCACGTCCCCTTCAAGCGGGTCGACGTGGGGAACAGCCTGACGTCTCTGCCCTCCGGCATCCCGATGAAGTACCTCGTGGCGACGGAGCAAGATATCGCCGGCGGCTGTTTGATGGTGCTCCGCGACAACCTGTTCTGGCCGGACGATGAGCTGTCCGCCGGGCCGGCGCCCGGCGACATTCTGGACACGTTCAACCGGATGGCGGAGCGTATCGCGCCGGGCAGCGACAAGCTGATCTTCACCCCCTGGCTCAACGGTGAACGCACGCCGGTGGAGAACCACCTGGTGCGCGGCGGCTTTCTCAACCAGTCGCTTACCACGACGCGGGCGCACATGGTGCGGGCCGTGTTCGAGGGGGTCGCCTACAACACACGGTGGATGCACGAGCACGTCGAGAGGTTCGTCAAGAGGCGCCTGGACAACATCAACTTCATCGGCGGCGGCGCCAAGTCGAACCTCTGGTGCCAGGTCCTGGCCGATGTCCTGGACCGCACGATCCGCCAGATGGAAGAGCCCAGGCTGGCCAACGCCCGCGGCGCCGCCTTCATCGCCTCCGTCGCCCTGGGTCGCCTGCGATGGGAGGATATCCCCGGCCGCGCGAGGTTCGTCGCCGCGTATGAGCCGAACCCGGATAACCGCGCTGTCTACGATGAGCTGTTCGCGGAGTTCGTGAACATCTACCAGAACAACAAGCAGATGTACGCTCGCCTCAACGGGAGCAGGTAGGAGGAGACGCCATGGCCGAGACCGACAAGCAGCAGGGCGGCGGGAGCGCACCACCGGTCGCCACCATCAAGTCCTACAGGCAGCATTTTCAGACCTACTCCGCCATCCCGGACAGCGGCCGCGACCGGGAGGACATCCTGCGCGAGATGCGGGAGATGCAGGCCCTGGAGGAGGCGCGTTGGGGGAAGGGCTTCGCCTCCGGCTGCGTCTACAACGGAGATAACGATCATATCGACTTTCTGAACGAGGCCTACGCCATCAACTCGCAGTCCAACCCGCTGCACGCCGACGTTTGGCCCAGCGCCGTCAAATTCGAGTCCGAAATCGTGGCGATGACGGCGAACATGCTGGGGGCCGGGCTTTCCGGCGCTCAGCCGGGCACGCCGGACGAGATCTGCGGAGTCGTGTCGTCAGGTGGCACGGAGAGCATCCTCCTGGCCATGAAGACGTACCGCGACTACGCCCGCGACAAGCGGGGCATCACGAAGCCGCAGATGATCGTGCCGGTCACCGCCCACGCCGCCTTCGACAAGGCTGCGCAATACTTCGGCATCGAGATTGTCCACGTTCCGGTGGGCGACGACTTCCGCGCCGACGTGGCCGCCACGGAGCGGGCGATCACGGAGAACACGATCGTCATCGTCGGTTCGGCGCCGCCGTTCCCCCACGGCCTCGTCGACCCCATCGATCAGCTGTCGGAGATGGCGCGGGCGCGGGGCATCGGCTTTCACACCGACGGCTGTCTGGGCGGCTTCCTGCTGCCGTGGGCCGAGAAGCTGGGCTACGATGTGCCGGCGTTCGACTTCCGGCTGCCCGGGGTCACTTCCATGTCCGCCGACACTCACAAGTACGGCTACGCCGCCAAGGGCACGTCTGTGGTGCTGTACCGCGGCCACGAGCTGCGCCACTACCAGTACTTCACGGCCACGGACTGGCCGGGCGGCTTCTACTGCTCGCCCTCCTTCGCGGGCAGCCGGCCGGGGGCGCTGCTGGCGGCCTGCTGGGCGGCGATGGTATCGGTCGGCGAGAAGGGGTACCTGGAGAACGCCCGTCGCATCCTGGAGACGGCGGCCGCGGTCAAGAAGGGGATCGCCGGCATACCGGAACTGGAGGTCATCGGCGACCCGCTGTTCGTCATCGCCTTCCGCTCCCCGGACCTGGACGTCTACCGGGTGCTGGACGTGATGGCGGAAAAGGGCTGGAGCCTGAACGGGCTGTACAAGCCGCCGTGCGTGCACCTGTGCGTCACCCTGCGCCACACTCAGCCGGGCGTGGCAGAGCGCTTCCTGGCCGACCTGCGCCAGTCCGTGGAGTTCGTGAAGGACAACCCTTCGGCCCAGGGCGGGATGGCGCCCCTCTACGGCATGGCCAACACCATCCCGGACCGGGGCGTAATCGGTGAGAACCTGAACAGGTACATGGACGGCCTGTACAGGCTGTCCTAAGGAGGAGGGATCATGCCGACGCTGAGAGAAGCGGTCGACGATTTCCTGGCCCAGAAACGGATCGCTGTGGCGGGTGTTTCCAGGAGCGCGGGCCAGGCGGCCAACCTCGTCTACAGCACCTTGAGCAAGGCCAACTACGAGGTTTTCGCGGTCAACCCGAACGCCGCGGAGGTCGAGGGCGAAGCCTGCTATCCTGACCTGAAGTCGGTCCCGGGCGGCGTCGAGGCCGTGGTCATCGCCACGTCGCCGGAGGCCGCCGAGGGCATCGTGCGCCAGTGCGCAGAGCTTGGCATCTCCCGGGTGTGGATGCATCGCTCCTTCGGGAAGGGCAGCGTTTCGGTGAGCGCCGCCGAAATCGGCCGGGGAAAGGGCATCGCCGTTATCGCCGGCGGCTGCCCCCTCATGTTCTTGCCGGGCGCAGATATTGGACACCGATGCATGCGATGGGTCCTGAACCTGACAGGCGGCCTGCCGAAAGAGGCCTGACGGCGCCGGCGAGCGCTGCTAGGGCCCACCGCCTGTAGCCGCACGGCAAGGAGACCAGATGACGACGCACGGAATCCTCATCGATGGTGAAGAGGCGCCCGCTTCCGGCGGGAGCGAGAGCCCGGTCCGCGACCCCGCTACCGGCCGCGAGATCGCCCGCGTGGCCCGGGCGTCGGCGGCCGACGTCGAGCGGGCGGTGACCGTCGCGCACCGCCGCTACGAGGAGGGCGTGTGGCGGCGGGCACCGGTGCGGGAGAGGTGCGACGTGCTGCGCCGGATCGCCGACCTGGTCCGGCGGGACCACGAGCGACTGGCCCGCCTGGAGTCGCAGAACGCCGGCAAGCCGATCGCCGCGGCCCGTGGGGAGGTATCGGCGGTAGCCGCCACGTTCGACTACTACGCCGGGGCCGTCGACAAGTTCCACGGGCAGACCATCCCCTCCCAGGCCAAGGGGACGCTGCTCACCTTCCGCGAGCCCATAGGCGTCTGCGCCGCCATCACACCGTGGAACTTCCCCATGGTGATCCTGGGCTGGAAGCTCGCCCCCGCCCTGGCCATGGGCAACTCCGTGGTGGTGAAGCCGGCCGAGGTGACGCCGCTCACGGCCCTGGCCCTGGGCCGGCTGGCGCTGGAGGCCGGCCTGCCGCCGGGTGTGCTCAACATCGTGCCCGGCAAGGGTTCAGAGGCCGGAGAGGCGCTGGTCCGGCACCCGCTGGTGCGCAAGATCTCCT
>JBGQEU010000185.1:0-4044 GCA_041496525.1 Dehalococcoidia bacterium | reverse complement strand
TCGACGCCGGCGCTGTCAGCATCACCGTCTTCCGCTGCGCCTTCGCCGCCGCCTGGCTCGTCCCCCTTGTGCGCGGCCGGCGGCTGCCTCGGCCAACTGACGCCACCGTCTCCATCGCCCTCTTTGCCTTGCTCCTACTGCTCTACGTCGGCTCCACCAAGGAGACCACCGCCGCCAACGCCATCTTCCTGCAATACACCGCGCCGCTCTACATCGTGGCCTTCGGCCCCATGATCCTGAGCGAGCGATTGCAAGCCCGCGACGGTCCGCCGCTCGCCGTCTGTCTCCTGGGCATCGTCGTCCTCTTCGCGGGCAACTGGAGCTCAGGGGGCATCGGGCTCTGGCTGGGCGCGGGCAGCGGCCTCTTCTACGGCCTTTTCTTCCTCTGGCTCCGCCGCGTGCGCTACGCAGACCCCATCGCGGTCACCTTCGTGAACTGCCTCGGCGTGGCCCTCATCCTGGCCGCGGTGCCGGGCGTGTGGGACGTCAACCTCGCGAACCTGGCGCTCCTTGTGCTGATGGCGCTCGTGCAGTTCGCCGTCCCCTACGTCCTCTTCACGCGGGGCATCCAGGAGGTGCCGAGCGCCGAAGCCAGCCTGATCGCGCTGATAGAGCCCGTGCTCAACCCCATCTGGGTCGTTCTCTTCTTTGGCGAAGACCCCTCGCTCGCCACCGTCATCGGCGGCGGCGTCATCCTCGTTGGCCTCGCCCTCCGCTACACCGTCTTCCGCACGCGCGGCGCGGACCGCTTGGCCGTGGAAGAGACGGAGCTGGCCAGGCCGACGTAGCCCCCGCACGTGCGCGAGCGCCCAAATTGCCGCAGAATGAAAGCCCGCGGGACCAACGCGCCGCTATCAACTTCACGGAGCAGGAGGGACATTCACTTGAGGAACGTGCGCATCGTGTTGCTCGGCATGTTGTTACTTTTGCTGGCGTGGGGCGGCTCCGGCGGCATCGCCTACGGGGTCGTCCACCTGACCGGCGGCGGCAATACGGGCGCCCAGGGCCCCGTGGGCCAGCAGGGGCCAGCGGGCCCGCCCGGCCCCGCCGGCAGCGATCTGGCCCAGGCTATGGTCAAGCGAATGGCTGCCCTCTGGTCCGCGCAGACCGTCTCCGGTGTCAACGGCGGCGCGTTCGTCTCGTTCTCCAACTCGCAGGTCGTCGCCTGCGTGAACTACATCCTGAACGGGGAAGGCGGCTTCCAGTCTTGCCCCGGCTTCACCCACCGGTGAGCCGTTGACCGGCCTCGACGCCATCGCGTAAACTTCCGAGTTAAACACAGGGGGGAAAGGATCAGCAGGCCCGCAGGCCGACTGCTTAGGTGGCGGCAATGAAACGCACAATCTTCGCGCCGGCAATCCTGGCGCTCCTCTTGTTAGCATTCTCTTCTCATCAGTCCGCGCTCGCGGGCGCTGTCCAGGTAGACCCCGTCATCTGGCAGTTTGACCAGGACTATCCAGGCGCCAACGGCAGTGACCTCGCGCTCCCCATCCGCACCGTGTACGTCAAGACGCACGATGCCACGGACTGGATGTCTACCTATGACCACAACCCGCACGCGGTCAGCGGCCCGGACTCCGTGCGCTCCCTCATCCAGGTGTACGGCAGCCAGGGGATTGACGTCGCCGCCTGGTTCGTCCCCGCAGGCACCGATGTCGATGGTCAAGTGACCATGGCAGTGCAGATCATCGACTCGGGCGTAAAGGCGCTGTACGCGGACATAGAGCCGTTCCGCGGCTTCTGCGCTGCCGATTGCAACTACCTGGCCAGCACGTTCTGGCCCAGGGTGCGCGCGGAACGCCCGGACGCCAACCTCGGCGTCATCTATGACCCCCGGAGCAACCTGTGGGACGCCTCCGGCACTGCCCAGTGGCTCACCCAGGCCAACGCCGCGCTGCCCATGTGCTACTGGGAGACGTTCGCCGGCCAGGGCTCCTGGGGCGACCCCGGCGACTGCGTTCTCCAGGCCCACGCGGACCTCTCGCTCCTGGCGCCGGGCCACGATCTGGACTACATCCCGATGCTCCAGGGCGATAGCAACCCCCAGTCATTCTCGGTTGCCCTCAACGCCACCGTCGCCTCGGGATCGCTGCACGCCAGTATCTGGCGGCGGGGCGTCGTCCCGGCCGGCATTTGGGACGCGATAGCGGGCTACACCCAGCCTCCGGTCACACCGCCCGGGGAGACCTGGCCTCTGATGTGGGGCGACGCCGATTGCAGCCAGTCCATGACCATCGGCGATGCGCAGAAGGTGGCTCGCTCCCTGATCAATCTGGAGAGCTACCAGACACCCCCGTGCCCGCACTTCGGCGCGCCCATAGACGTGGACGGCCAACCCGGCCGGTGGGCGGACCTGGACTGCGATGGCCGGCTAAGCATCGGCGATGCGCAGAAGATCGCGCGCGCCCTGGTGGGCCTGCCGATTACCCAGGCGGACCAGTGTCCGGTACCCGGTTCCACCGTGCAAGCCATCGCCTGACCTCATGCCTCGGCAACCAGCCCAGGCGCAGCGCAAGAGCTTGCCGGTTTGTCAGCTTACGCGCGCATCTTCCGCCGGCGCTGCGACGTCTCGCCGGTAGTGCGCCCGCGTGAAGTGGATGCGCTGCACGTTGCGATAGACCTTGGCGCGCGCCTCCGCCAGGCTCGGCGCCGTAGCCGCCACGGTCAATACCCTGCCTCCTGCTGTGACCACGGAGCCGTTCTCGCCCAGTGCCGTGCCCGCGTGGAACACCAGCACGTCCGGGTCCAGCGCCCCCAGCCCCGCTACGTCGAATCCGGTGGCGTAGTCGCCCGGGTACCCACCGGACGCCATCACCACGCCCACGCAGGCGTCCGTGGACCACCGGATTTCGCACTCGCTCAGGCGGTTGTTGGCCACCGCCCAGCAGATCTCCAGCAGGTCTGACTTCAGCCGCGGCAGCAGCACCTGCATCTCCGGGTCGCCCATGCGGCAGTTGAACTCCAGCACCTTCGGGCCCTCTTCCGTCACCATCACGCCCGGATACAAGACCCCCTTGTACGGCACTCCTTCCGCCTCCATCGCCCGCACCGCTGCTTCCGTCACCCTTTCGTGAATGAACGGCTCCAGAGACTCGTCCAGCCACATCGGCGGGCTGTACGCGCCCATGCCGCCTGTGTTGGGGCCTTCGTTCCCGTCCAGCGCCCGCTTATAGTCGCAGGCGAAGGGCATCGGCGCCACGCTCACGCCGTCCGTGAACGCGTGGGCGGATACCTCCCGGCCCGATAGCCGTTCTTCGATGACCACCGTGCGGCCCGCCTCGCCGAAAGCTGCCTCCTCACCCATCATCAGCTCAATCGCCTCCAGCGCCTCCTCCGTCGTCTCGCACACGAAGACGCCCTTGCCCGCGGTCAGCCCGTCCGCCTTGACCACCAGCGGCCCGGAGTGCGATTCGGCGTAGCTGCTCGCCTCCGTCCGGCTGGTGAAAGTGCCAGAGCGGGCGGTGGGTATCCCGTGGTCCATCATCAGTTGCTTGGAGAAGGCCTTGGACGACTCGATGCGCGCCGCCGCTCGTGTCGGCCCGAACGCCGCGATGCCTTCTGCCGCCAGCCGGTCCACCAGCCCCCGGGCCAGCGGGTCCTCCGGCCCGACCACAACAAGCTCGATCCTTAGCTCCTTTGCCAGCGCCGTCACGCCTTCGATGTCGGACGCTTTCACATCTAGGTTCGTCGCGATGCCCGCGGTGCCGGCGTTCCCCGGAGCGACGAACAGATCGCTCAGCCGCGGGGACTGCCTGAGCTTCCACGCAATGGCGTGTTCGCGGGCGCCTGAGCCGACGAGAAGGACCCTCATACGTGCATATTCTGAGGTGGGTGGGTCAGGGCTGGAGGCCGCGCTGCATGTTGTCGCGCAGCAGGCGGAACTTTTCGGCGTCGCTCTCCGCCTGGTCGCGCGCCTTGTCGGGGCGCCGCGAGAGCTTTGGCCCGCGCATGCCCTTGTTCGGTTGCTTCGCCTTCTTCTTCGCCATGCGGTCCCCCTTTCGGCACGAAAATGATATACCAGTAGATCGCGTTACTTCACTGTGG
>JBGQEU010000184.1:0-4046 GCA_041496525.1 Dehalococcoidia bacterium | reverse complement strand
CGCCGGGCTGAAACGCGCTTTGCGGGTGCGGCAGGGCGAGCTGGAAGGCGCGCGGCGGCGGATCGCCGACATAGAGAACTCCGCCGGCTGGCGGGCGCTCAACCGCGTCCGGCCGGTGATCCGCCGGCTGGCGCCGCGCGGCAGCCTGCGCTTCCGCCTGCTGCGGGCGACGGCCAAGACGGCCCTGGCGCTGGCCACGGCCAGACCGTTGCGCTGGCTGGCGCGCCGCGTGGCGAGTCCGGCACGAAGGCTGCGGCGGTCCGCCGGCGCCGGGGCGGGACCTGCCCTTCCTCGCGTAAACCGCCTGCGCGTGGGCTGCTACGGTGAGCACTGCTGGACGGTGGGTGGCGGCACCGTGCACGCCCTCCAGCTCCTGGTGCCGCTGACACCGTATTTCGACGTGGACCTCCTGCTGCCGCCCGGCGTCCCCCTGCGGGACCGCAGATGGTACCGCGACAACCTCCTGCTAGACATCGGGGAGATCAAAGTCAGGCACTACTCGCCCGGCGTTGAGGACACCTACGACGTCTGGCTCTCCGTGTGGAACGAGCGCATCTGGCCGGCCAAGACGGCCAAGCGGTTCAACATGGTCTTCTTCCCCTTCGTCTCCCTTGACGGCGCCGGCTACACGCACATCACCAACGGCGAGTACTCGGCACGGTATATCAAGGAAAGCTACCAGACGGACGACGTGATAATCGTGCGGCCGTGCGTGAATGTGGACGAGTATGGGACCGGGCCCAAAGAGCCGCTGATTCTCCATGTCAGCCGTTTTTCCCTGCCGTCTGCCTACGCGGACAAGGCGCACATCATGATGATCCAGGCGTTCAAGCAGCTCTGCGACCGCGGCCTCAATGGATGGAAGCTCGTGCTGGCAGGAGCGACCCTGGACCAGGGCGAGGCGACGTACGCCGGCCACCTGGCGAAACACTCCCACGGTTACCCCGTGGAGTTCGCGCTGAACCTGCCGGCGGCGGAATTGCGGGCACTCTACGGCCGCGCCTCCCTCTACTGGCACGCGACGGGCTTCTCCGTCAAGCAACCGGCCGCGCAAGAACACTTCGGGATAACGATCATCGAGGGTATGGCGTCCGGGGCTGTGCCCGTCGTCTACAACTCCGGCGGCCCGCCCGAGATCATCACCAGCGGCGAGAACGGCTACCTGTTCGACACCCTGGACGAACTCATGGAGGACACATGGACGCTGGCCACGGACCCACAGCACTGGCGCCGGCTATCGAAGGCGGCGCGGGAGCGGGCGCGCTTCTTCTCCCCGGAAAGTGTTAAGGCCCTGATGCTCTCGGCCGTCAGCAAGACAGACAAGGTCTCGATCATCATGGGCACGCACAGCAACCTGCCGGTACTGAGGCGGGCGCTCGACTCGATCTTCGAACACACCCCCCCCGGCTACGAGCTGATCGTGGTGGACAACGGCAGCACCGACGGCACGGGCCTGTACCTGGCCTCGCTGGACTACCCGCACTTGAAGGTGGTCAGAAACCGCGACAATCAGAGCTTTGCCGCCTTCAACAACCAGGGACAGCGCCATGCTACGCGGGAGTATATCTTGTACCTCAATGACGACGTGGAGGTGTTCCCGGGCTGGATAGAGCCGCTGATCGAGGTTCTGGACTCCAGCCCCGGGGTCGGCGCCGTGGGCTCGCGGCTGCTGTACCCGGACGGGCGTGTCCAGCACGACGGCAAGATGTTCAAGAAGAGCGACCTCACGCCCTACCACATCAACATGGGAGGGCGGCCGGTACCGGATGAATCGCCCATTGAGGTGGACGCTCTCACGGCCGCCTGCCTGATGCTACGGCGGGACCTGGCAGGCTACTCCACAGACTATAAGCGCGGCTACTACGAGGACACGGACCTCTGCATGCGGATCAAGGAAAAGGGGTTTGCTCTTGTGCTGCACCGCGGATCAGTGATCATCCACTACCACGGCCTCTCCATGGGCCGGGACCAGACCGCCACGGAAGAAGCGCAGAAGCGCAACCGCGAGATATTCCTTGAGCGCTGGGGAAAGAAGCTGCCGGACCTCGTTTACCTCGCCAGCGACAGCGAGATGGCAGGGAAGGAGATCCGCTGCCGGCCGGTCTTTTCGCCGGGGCAACTGGGTGAGCCGTGGCCCATCTCTCGGCGCTTGCATCGGTGAAGACGGTCGTGATCTGACCGGAATAGCGTTTTGCAGCCCCCGAATCTACGCGGACCGAACGCTACACGGGCTCTCTTCAACACCTCCGCCGGCCGCTGGCTGGCGCTGGTGGCCTTCTTCTCGCTGGCGTCAGTGGTCCAGACTTGGCCGCTCGTCCTCCACGCGACTGACCACATCATGGGCTGGGCTCCAGATTCCTACGAGTCGATGTGGACCCTGTGGTGGGTGAAGCACGCGCTTGTCGACCTTCAGACGAACCCGTTTCATTCGGACCTTCTCTTCTATCCACAGGGTACGGACCTGTACCTGCACACGCTTATCTTCACAAACGGTGTCCTCTCCACGCCTCTTCAGGTGGCGACCGGCAACGTCATACTTTCCTGGAATGTGCTTGCTCTGGTCTTGCTCGTGCTCTCGGGCCTGGGCGGATACGCTCTCTCCTACAGGATCACTGGCAATCACTGGGCGGCCGTCCTTTCCGGCTACATCTTCGCGTTCTGCCCGTTCACGCTCACCGCGATCCACGGCCACCTGAACATATCGACGACCTGGCCGATCCCCTTGTTCGCCCTGCTGCTGCTACGGTTTCACGAGAACGGCCGGCTGCGGGAGATGGCCGCCCTCGGCGTGCTCTGGGCGGTGATGACCTACAACTGGTTCGAGTTCGCCATCGACGCAGGGATCCTCTTGCTGCTGTTCGTAACCTTCTATTCGTTCATGCACCTGCGCGACGGAGATACGGCGAAGCCGCGAGCCCTCCTGCGCGGTACGGTCCTGGCCACGGGCGTATGGCTGGCGGTCAGCGCGCCGTTACTGATCCCCAGTGTGCTGAGCGCCCTCTCCGGCGACATTTCGAATAGGGGAGGCCTGAGCCCGCCACCCGAGTTCTACTCGGCAGACCTTCTCGGTTACGTGACTCCCAGCCCGCTCTGGGGACCGGGCCAGTTCTCCAACGGCGAGGTGCCGGGGGAAATCCATGCTGCCGTCGGAGGTGTGGAAGGCACAGTATTCCTTGGCTTCATCCCGCTGTTGCTCGCCGGCCTGGCCGTGCCGCTCAACTGGAAGTCGCCCCAGAAGCGGACGATGCTCTTCTGGGCAGGCACATTCGTCTTCTTTGCCGTCATGGCGGTTGGCCCGTTCCTTTACGTTGGGGGCGAGAAGGAGATATCTATTGGCGGCGTCTCCTTGTCCCTGTCTCTCCCGTTTCGGGCCTTCGCGCATCTTCCTATTGTTGGGCTGCGCAGGGTGCCCGCGCGCATGATCGTCTTCGGCATGCTCAGCCTCAGTGTGCTGGCCGGCATGGGCCTTGCTTCCCTCATGCCGCGGCTGCGCCGCGCGCATGCAGGCGCGGCGCCGTTGCTGGGGATTGTGGCGCTCGCGCTGGTCGTCCTCGAATTCTGGAACCCGCCGGTTAGCCTGAACCACTTCACAACGCCTCACGTCTACGAGGAGATTGGCGCGGAAGAAGGAGACTTCGCCGTGCTTGACCTACCTGTAGGCCGTATAACGGGAGTGATCCAGAGGGGGGATGTCATCGGCGCCGCGTTGGCTGAATACGCACAGACAATCCATGGCAAGGCGATAATTGGAGGCTACATCTCGCGCGCCAAGGACAGGGACATACAATGGCTCGGAGAGGAGCCGGGGTTAGATTACCTGAGCTGCCCCACCTGTCCCGGCGCCCCCGAGGCCAGGGCCCGGGACCCTGCCACCGCGCGGGATGTCTTCGACCGCTTGCAGATAAAGTATGTGATCCTTCACAAGGTTGACCTTGAAGGGCATCTGATGTCCTACGAGATAGCCGGCACAACGGCGGATGTGCAGGAGTATCTTCAGTCTTCGCTCGGCCTGACTCGCGTTGTGGCGGATCAAGACATCATCGTTT
>JBGQEU010000183.1:0-4050 GCA_041496525.1 Dehalococcoidia bacterium | reverse complement strand
GTTTGCCCTCACCCCCTGACCGGGCATGTGGTGCCGGATGCGGGCCAATCCGTTGACAGGCCGACATCCCTGTTGACCGACTGGCCCTTCGACCCCTGCGCTTGACCCCCGACCCGTCACCCTTGACCCTGTAAGCATGGATCAGTCCCACATCCGCAACTTCTGCATCATCGCCCACATCGACCACGGCAAGTCCACGCTCGCCGACCGCCTGCTGGAGATCACCGGCACCATCCCGGCCCGCCAGATGTCGGAGCAGGTGCTGGACACCATGGACCTGGAGCGCGAGCGCGGCATCACCATCAAGGCCGCCGCCGTCCGCATGCCCTACACCGCCGGCGACGGCTCCGCCTACGAGCTGAACCTCATCGATACCCCCGGGCACGTCGACTTCACGTACGAGGTGTCGCGGGCGCTGGCCGCCTGCGAGGGCGCGCTGCTGGTGGTGGACGCCTCCCAGGGGATCGAGGCCCAGACGCTGGCCAACGTCTACATGGCGCTGGAGATGGACCTGACGATCCTGCCCGTCGTCAACAAGATCGACCTGCCGTCGGCCGAGCCGGAGCGCGTGGCCCAGGAGCTGGTCGATGTCATCGGCTTCCGCCGCGACGAGGTGCTCTTCGTCTCCGCCAAGGAGGGCACGAACGTCGACCAGCTGCTGGAGGCGGTCGTGGCCCGCGTGCCGCCGCCGACCGGCGACCTGGCGGCGCCGCTGCGGGCGATGATCTTCGACTCGAAGTACGACTCGTACAAGGGCGTCATCGCCTACGTGCGGGTCGCCGACGGCGCCGTCAAGCCCGGCCGGAAGCTGCGCTTCATGGTCGGCGGCCGCTCTCTGGACCCGCTGGAGATCGGCGTCTTCCGCCCCTCCTTCTCGCCTACGGACGGCCTGGCCGCCGGCGAGGTGGGCTACATCGCCACCGGCCTCAAGACGGTCCGCGACTGCCGCGTCGGCGACACGATCACCGACGACGCCAGCCCCGCCCCGCAGCCGCTGCCCGGCTACCGGCCGGCCAAGCCGATGGTGTTCGCCGGCCTCTACCCGTCCAACGCCGAGGACTACGAGATGCTGCGAGACGCCCTCGAGAAGCTGCAACTGAACGATGCGTCACTCCAGTACCAACCGGAGAGCTCCCTCGCGCTGGGGCCGGGATTCCGCGCCGGCTTCCTGGGGTTGCTGCACATGGACATCGTCCAGGAGAGGCTGGAGCGGGAGTACGGCCTGGACCTGCTGGCCACCGCGCCCTCCGTCGAATACCACATCACGCTCACGGACGGCTCCGTTGTCAGCGTCGCCTCGCCGGCGGACATGCCGGACCCGAGCAAGATCGCGGAAGTCGGCGAGCCCTGCATGAACGTCTCGATCGTGGCGCCGGACCGTTACATCGGCATGATCATGGAGCTGGTCACGGGCCGCCGCGGCACGTTCGAGAAGATGGAATACCTGGAGCACGAGATCAGCGTCCGGGACGGCGGGCGGGCGGAGGCCGAGGGACGAGGCGCCCTGGCCTCGGGCCGGCGCGTGCTCCTGGAGTACAAGATGCCGCTGTCGGAGATGCTGGTGGATTTCTACGACCAACTGAAGTCGCGGACGCAGGGCTACGCCAGCATGGACTACTCGTTCTCGCACTACTCGCCGGAGCCGCTGGTGAAGGTGGACATCCTGCTCAACGGGGTGCCGGTGGACGCCCTCAGCGTGCTCATCCACCAGGAGCAAGCGCAGCAACAGGGGCGGGCGCTGGTGGAGAAGCTGCGCTCCCTCATCCCGCGGCAGCTGTTCGAGGTGCCGATCCAGGCGGCCATCGGCGGGCGCATCATCGCCCGCGAGACGGTGCGGGCGTTGCGCAAGAACGTGCTGGCCAAGTGCTACGGCGGCGACGTGACCCGCAAGCGCAAGCTGCTGGAAAAGCAGAAGAAGGGCAAGAAGCGGATGAAGCGGGTCGGGAACGTGGACATCCCGCAGGAGGCGTTCATGTCGCTTCTGCGCATCGGGAAGTAGCGGGCCGGCCGTGGCCGGTGGCGCGAATCTACGGCCGGAGGTCTGCCACAGCACACTCGCCAGCGCCGCGTAATTGACGTAAGATTGAGTGACCATGGCGCGGGATAGGCGCATCGACAGCATTGACGAATCGCTGATGGCGCGGGTGGCGGACCTTTCGCCCGGCGGCCAGCGCTGGCTGAAGACTGCTATTCACGCTATCGCGACGACGGACGTCGAAGGCCCGCCGGTGGCGTCCCGCCGGCCGCGGGCGGGGCCGGCGCCGCAGCTGGAACCGCCGGTCAAGCGGCCGGCCAGCCTGGAGGACGTAATCACGGGCAAGGCGGACTTGCGGGAGCAGCTGGACGCCTACCCGGAGCTGAGCGAGGAGCTGGAGGGGCTGGCCGACATTATCGACACGCTGCGCGAGGCCGGGGAGCGCCGGCGCAAGCGCGGAGAGCAGATCCTGAGGGAAGAGATCCTGGGCGAGCCGCCGGAGAAGCCGAAGCGGAAGCGGCGCCAGGATGGCGAAGCCGAGGAAGACTCCGGCTTCTGAACGGCGTTAGACCGAAGAGTTTACTCTTCCGGCGGAATAGCTGCGACCTGGGCGCCTAGGGCGTGGGTGCCGCTATCGACGAAGATGATGTTGCCGGTGACCATCCGTGAAAGGTCACTGGCCAGGTAGACCGCCGTCCCGCCCACATCCTCCAGCGCTATGTTCTCCCGGAGGGGAGCGCTGTCTTCCGTCCACTTGCGGAGCGCCGATATGCCCTTGACGGCGCTGGCGGAGAGGGTCCGCACCGGGCCGGCGGAAATGGCATTGACCCTGATCTTGTTGGGACCAAACTCCACCGCCAGATAGCGGACGCCCGCTTCCAGAGCGGCCTTGGCGGCGGCCATGGCGCTATAGCCGGGAACCGCCCTCTCCACAGCGTTATAGGTCAGCGTCATTATGCTGCCGCCGCCGTTCCGGCTCATCAGCGGGGCGGCGGCGCGAGCCACCGCGTTGAGCGAGTAGGCGCTGATCTCCAACGCCAGCTTGTACCCCTCCCGCGAGATCTCCGAAAAGGGGCGATTCAGGTCATCACGGTCAGCGAAGGCGATGCAGTGGACGAGGACGTCCAGACTGCGCCATTCAGACGCGAGGGCAGTCACTACCCGATCGATACTGTCGTCGTCCCGCACGTCGCAGGGAAACATCGGGGACCGGGCCTGGCTGCCGAGGGTGGCAACGAGGTCGCGCACGTTGCGCTCGATTCTGCCCCTCGGCTCTTCCTGGTAGGTGAAGGCGAGGGCGGCGCCGTGCGCGTGGAAGGCCTGGGCGATGCCCCAGGCGATGCTGTGCCTATCGGCGACTCCCATGATGAGGGCCTTCTTGCCCGCCAGGAGGTCCGCGCCCACGTTGCCCATCACCCGGCGCTCGCCTTCTCGGCTTCGTTCCGCAGATGCCAGCCGGCAGTCCTCACGAGATCTCCTTCCGTATGCATTCCGGCGCTCCCGGCGCCGGCCTATTCTGCCATCTCTCCAGGCACTGGAACAGCGTCTGCGCCAGGAGGACGCGTTCATCATCCGCCATCCCGGGCATCGGCGGCAGTATGACTATCGAGCCTTCTCTCACCCGCAGCTCTACGCCCACCGCCAGACCACCCCCGCTGCGCAGAAAGACGCGGGCCACATCGGCGAACGTTGGGACGGCCTCGTTTACGTACAACCGGTACGCCAGTCGGTCCGCGAAGGTCTGGCCGTACTCGGCGAAGGGATGCGTCTCATCGGCGAGGATGTCGCCCGGCCGGCCGAACCCGGGCAGGAGGTCTCGCTCGTAGCTGAAGCCGTCCGGCGCCGGCAGCCACGACCAGCGCCGCCACTCCTCTATGCCCTGGATCCCGGCCTGCGACACGTCCGGGTAGCCGAAACAAACAGCAACGCCGCCCCGGTCCAGGCACCACTCCGCCTCCCGGCGGCGCATGGAGAGCAGGTCGGCCAGGCCGAGGGCTTGCGTGGACGAGACGCCGTTCACGACCGTCAGCCCGCCGAAGGTGGTGTGTTCGCCGGCGCCCAAGACGGCCTCGTCC
>JBGQEU010000182.1:0-4077 GCA_041496525.1 Dehalococcoidia bacterium | reverse complement strand
GTGACGTTGATGATCCCGACCTTGATCATTGCCTTCCTCCAGAAATTAAACCGCCCCACCACTGGTGAGCGGTGGGGCTACTCGGTTCGCTGTCTAGCTTCTTGGTCTAACGGCAGGCGTGCGCAAGCCCCCCACTGCAACGTCGGGCCCGTCGCGGCGCGCGGCTGGCGATGCCTGTCGTCATGATGGATATACGGTATGGGGTACGGGGGCCGCTGTCAAGCGCTGTGACGCCCGGCCCAACCGCCAGCCACGCGCACTCCCTTCTGTCATCCTGAGCGGCAAGTCCGACGCCAGTCGGGCGAGAGCGAAGGATCTCGGCGGCCCCGCTTGCTCAAGACGCTTCCGTCTTCCTCGCCCCCAGAAACCCCTGCCCCGCCGGACATCCGTCCAGCAGCGGGCACTCCCCGCACAGCGGCCGCTGGGCGCGACACAACCGACGCCCGTGCTTGATCAGCGACATGTGAAACGGGTAGACCTCGTCCGGCTTGAGGATCGCTTCCAGGATGTCGTGCGCCTGTGCCGCGCCAGCCCTCGCGGGCACGAGACCCAGCCGCTGGGCCACGCGATGCACGTGCGTGTCCACGGGCAGGGCCGGCCGGCCCAGGGCGAACATCAGCACGCAGGCAGCGGTCTTCGGCCCGACGCCCTTCAGCTCACGCAGCCACTCCTTGGCGCTCTCCAACGGCATGTCGCTCAGGAAATCCAGCTCGAACTGGCCGCGACGCTGGAGGACGGCCGCCAGCGCGGCCTTGATGCGCGGCGCCTTCTGCTTCGCCAGCCCGCCGGCGGCGATCGTCTCTTCGATCTCGGGCAGTGGCGCGGCGGCCAGCGACTCCCACGTGGGGAATCGCGTCTTCAGGCGCATGAAGGCGCGCCCGGAGTTGGCGTCGGAGGTGTTCTGCGACAGGATCGTCAGGACCAGCTCCGTCATCGGGTCGCCGTGCGGGCGCCAGACGGGCTCGCCGTACAGCGCCGACAGCCGCCGCACGATTTCCGCCGGCGGCAGCCTGGCTCTGGTCTTCGCAGTGGTCATCGCTCTCCTCGTCGTCCATTGTGCGGGCCAGACCCTATACTGGTACAGACACCGCAGAGAAGGGAGAACGATGGCCGAGCCGAAGCGCCTGACGCAGCTGGCTTCCTGCGCCGGTTGAGCCGGCAAGGCAGGGGCGGAAGCCCTGGCGCAGGTACTGCGCTACCTTGCCGATAGACCGCCGGCCGCCAACGCCGACCTGCTGGTGGGCCTGGACACGCCGGACGACGCTGCCGTCTACCGCCTGAACGACGAACAGGCGGTCGTGATGACGGTGGACTTCTTCGCGCCGCTCGTCGACGACCCGTACGCCTACGGGGCGATCGCCGCCGCCAACGCCATGAGCGACGTCTACGCCATGGGCGGCGAGGTGGTGCTGGCCCTCAACGTCGCCGCCTTCCCCGAAGACCTGCCGGTCGAGACGATCGCCGGCATCCTGCGCGGCGGCGCGGACAAGGTGCACGACGCGGGCGGCGTCATCGCCGGCGGCCACACCATCATCGACGCCGAGCCGAAGTACGGCCTCTGCGTGCTGGGCCTCGTGCACCCGCAGAGGGTCATGACCAAGGCCGGGGCCCGGCCGGGCGACGTATTGTTCCTGACGAAGCCGCTGGGCACCGGAATCATAACCACAGCCGCGATGCAAGACCGGGCCTCGCCGCAGCATTTGCAGGCGGCGATCGACAGCATGGTGCTGCTGAACCGCCACGCCTCGCACATCGCGCGGGCGGTGGAGGCGCAGGCGCTGACGGACGTCACGGGGTACAGCCTGCTGGGGCACGGCTACGAGATGGCGGCGGCCGGCACTGTCGGGCTGCGCCTCATCGCGGCGGCAGTCCCGGTGCTGGAAGGCGCGCTGGTCTACGCGAAGGAAGGCATCGTCACCGGCGGCGGCGGCCGCAACCGCCAGTACCTGCAGGGGAAGGTGCGCATCGGCGCGGGGATCAGCGAGAGCATGGGGCACGTCCTCTTTGACCCGCAGACCTCCGGCGGCCTGCTGATGGCCGTGTCGCCCGAAAGCGCGAAGGATGTCGAGCGCCGGTTCGCGGCGGCCGACCTGCGGGTCTGGGCCGTCGGCGAGGCCGTGGCCGGCGAAGGCGTGGAGGTAGTGGCTTAGGACAGATCCGCCCGCATCGGCGTCACCATGCGGGCGATCTCCGGCCGCTCCGAGATCGCCTGCCACTGCCAGGACTCCCGCGCCACCGGCTCGAAGTCATCCATAGTGCAGGGTTCGAACCCGAACCGGCGCCAGAACGGCGCCTTGTCTCCGGTGAACAGGTACAGTCGTTTGGCGCCGCGCTGGCGCGCCTCCGCCATCGCCGTCTTTGATAGCAGGTCGCCGAGCCGTTGGCCGCGCAGCGACGGGTGCACCACGACGCTGCGGATCACTCCCGCCTCACCGTAGACCTCCAGCCCGGCGCTGCCCATCACCCGGCCGTCTGCCTCCAGGACCCAGAACGTATCCAGGAACTCGCGGATCTGCAACGGCGGCAGCCACTCCGCCGCCAGCAGTCTCTCGATGGCCGGCACGTCCTCCGGCCGGGCCAGGCGCAGGCGGGGATCGCTCATCCCATCGCCCGCAGGAGCTTGATGCGCTCTTCCACCGGCGGGTGCGTGTCGAAGAGGTTGTTCAGGAAACTCTCGTGGCCCTTGAGCGGGGTGGTGATGTAGAGGTGGGCCGTGGCCTTGTTGGCCACCTCCAGCGGCTCCGGGTCCTTCGATATCTTCTCCAGGGCGTCGGCCAGCGCTTCCGGGTCGCGGCAGAGAAGGGCGCCCGAAGCGTCGGCCAGATACTCGCGCTGCCGGGAGAGGGCCATGCGCATGGCCATGGCGACGAAGGGCGAGATGATGATGAACAGGAGGGCGACAACCATGATGATGAGGGCCAGCCCGCCGCCGCCCTTGTCGCGGTTGCCCAATCGCGCGCCCGCGCCGTACCACGTGAAGCGCAGCGTGAGGTCGGCGAGGAGGGCGATCAGCCCCACGACGACGGCGACGGTCGTCATCAGCCGGATATCGTAGTTGCCGACGTGGGACATCTCGTGGGCGATCACGCCCTCGAGCTCGCGCTTGTCCAGCTTGTCCAGCAGGCCGCGCGTGGCCGCCACGTGGGCGTTCTTCGGGTCGCGGCCGGTGGCCATGGCGTTGGGCGCGCTGTCCTCGATCACCCAGACCTTCGGCATCGGCAGGCCGGAGCCGATGCTCAGGTTTTCGACCACGCGGTGCAGCTCCGGCTCCTCCTCCTTGCTCACCTGGTGGGCATCCGAAATCATGAGAACGGTGGCCGTGGCGGCGTAATACATGATCACGGCCACGATCAGGCCCAGGACGCCGGCGACGGCGGCGAAGAGGAGGATCGTCGGCGGCAGGTCTGCCTGCGCGGTGCCTGAGGCGGCGGCCAGGAACGCCCCGATGGCCGCGAAGAAGGCCGCCGTGAACAGGACGAGTCCTGCCATCAGAAGCACCGTGCTGCGCTTGTTGGCGCCTACCCGGTCGTAGACGAGCACCCGCTCCTGCGGGACCTGAGCCATCTCAGGCATCGGCTAGTCGTGGGCGGCGCCGGTGAAGTCGACCTTGACCTCGGCGCGGCCGGCTTCATCGGCCTCGAAGAACTGCTCGACGGTAAAGCCAAACATGCCGGCGATCATGGCGCTGGGGAAGGTGCCGATGCGGTTGTTGTAATCCAGGACGTTGGTGTTGTAGAACTGGCGGGCGAAGGCGATCTTCTCCTCGATGTCGGCCAGCTCCGTCTGTAGCTGGCGGAAGTTCTCTGCGGCCTGCAATTGCGGGTAGTTCTCGGCCACGGCGAAGAGGTGGCGGAGGCCGACGGTGAGCATGTTGTTGGCGGCGGCGGCGTCCTGGACGGTGCCCGCCTGCTCCAGCGCGGCGCGGGCCTTGGTCACCTCCTCGAACGTCTCCCGCTCGTGCGCGGCGTAGCCCTTAACGGTCTCGACCAGGTTGGGGACCAGGCTGGCGCGCCGCCGTAGCTGCACGTCGATGCCGGACCAGGCCTCCTTGCAGCGGTTACGGCCCCGTATCAGGCC